>JAAYSG010000037.1 GCA_012518435.1 Bacillota bacterium | reverse complement strand
TGAAGGATGGCGTTATTGCCGATTTTGATGTAACCCAGGCCATGTTGCGGCATTTTATAAAAAAGGCTGGCTGGCGCAGTTTGGTCAAGCCCCGGGTCATTGTGAGCATACCTTCCGGTGTAACGGAGGTGGAAAAGAGGGCCGTTCTGGATGCCATCTTGCAGGCCGGGGGAAGGGAAGCCCACCTGCTGGAGGAACCCATGGCCGCGGCCATAGGGGCGGGCCTACCCGTCTACGAGCCGACGGGGAATATGGTGGTGGATATCGGTGGGGGGACGACGGAAGTTGCTGTAATCTCCCTGGGGGGTATTGTAACAAGCCGTTCCATACGCATCGGCGGTGATGAAATGGATGAGGCCATTGTCAATTACATCAAGCGGTCTTATAATCTCATGATTGGGGAAAGGACTGCAGAGGAGATAAAGATCAATTTGGCTTCTGCCTATAAGCCCTCCAGCTCCGATAAGGTGGAGACCTATGAGGTGCGGGGACGCGACCTGGTTACCGGGCTGCCCAAAACCCTGACCATAAGCGATGGGGAGGTGCGGGAAGCCCTTTCGGAACCCATAGCCAATATTATCGATGCTGTTAAGGTAACCCTGGAAAAAACCCCGCCGGAATTGGCTGCTGACATCATGGATCGAGGCATAGTAATGGCCGGTGGTGGCTCCCTTTTAAAGAATTTTGACTTGCTCCTGTCGAAGGAAACGGGGATGCCGGTTTATCTGGCCGAAGACCCCCTGACCTGTGTGGTTCTGGGAACGGGAAGGGCCTTGGAGGAAATTGATAGCCTCAAACGCGCCCTAATTTCTTCGCGGAAAAAATAGAACAACTACTTGGCAAGATCCCATACCGTCATCGGGGGTGTAGGGAGGAGCCTGTGTCTTGGGCCCTGGGGGATCTTCTGGTCTGGCCCGGGGATGGACGTCGGGTCAGTCTCCGGTATCCGGGGAAAACTGACAAGGACATGCCCAGCTAATAGGGCTGGGCAATTACTAAGCAGGTCTTAGTCTAGTCCATGATCTAGGTTTGGGAAGAGGGTGATACCCTTGGGTTGGTGGGAGAGATATCGAAGGTTTCTCCAGCTGTCGGTGGCTGTGATCCTTATTATCACGGCCATTAGCTTTATCAATAGGGGGAAGGAACATTATATACTGCCCGAAAGGCTCTTGGGGATTGTTTTAAGTCCGGTTCAGGGGGCTGTGCAGGGTATTTCCAACTATCTGACGGGCACCATTGAGGGTATCGTTGAACTGAGGAACCTGAGGGATGAAAACCGCCGCCTCAGGGAAGAGCTGGAGAAAAGGGACTATATGTACAGCCTTTTGGCGGAATTGAGGGCGGAAAATGCCCGCCTCCTAAAATTAGTAAACTTGCGGGAAATGATGCCGGAGTTTGAAACCATTGCCGCCCGGGTTATTGCCCGGGAACCAAGCAATTGGTATAATGCCATCACCATCAATGTTGGTTCGCAACAGGGTATAGAAGTAGACATGCCTGTTATAACCCACCGGGGCCTGGTGGGTCGGGTTATGTCGGTGGATGGCAACCGGGCCCAAGTTCTCCTCCTTTTAGACCAGCGAAGTTCCGTGGGGGGGATGATCCAAAAAAGTAGGGAGCCGGGAATTGTCAAGGGCTTTGCCGGTGAGAAGGAAAACCTGCGTCTGCTTTACCTACCCCGGGATGCCAAGATACAGGCGGGGGATAGGGTGATCACTTCGGGCTTGGGGGGTGTTTTCCCTAAGGGCCTGATAATTGGTTCTGTTATTGAGGTTAAGGCGGAGGAGTACGGTTTATCCCAGTATGCTGTGGTTAGGGCGGCAGCCGATTTTCATCACTTGGAGGAGGTCTTGGTAATTGTGGCGGCAGCAGATGGGGGAGAAGGGGAATGAAAAGACTGGATTACGGGGTATTGGTCTTGTTGGTCCTCCTTTGTTTGATCCTCCAATCTACCCTCCTGGCTACTTTTTCGCCCTGGGGGCTCATCCCCGATTTGATACTAATTTATGTTGTCTCCACTGCCCTCATAAGGGGTTCCAATGAGGGGGCACTATGGGGGTTTTTTGCCGGTTTGGGCTTGGATTTAATCAGTAGCGGTTTTTTAGGCCTCCACTGCCTTTTGAAGATGGTACTGGGGTTTTTTATCGGCCTGGTGGAGGAGAAAATCTTTAAGGATAATCTCTTACTGCCAGTCCTTGTCCTCTTTGCCGCCACCCTTGTCCATGAATTGTTATTTTTGCTCTTTGCCGCTTCCTACAAGCAGCTGGAGGTTCGCTTCTTGCCGGCGCTGTCTACAATTATTCTCCCCCTTTCCCTTTACAATGCCCTCTTGTCCCCCTTCTTCTATGCTAAACTATTGTCTTGGTACAGGGGCCGTTCCCGTTACGGAGGAGAGGGGAGGGGTATATGATGCAGCAGGAGAAGAAAAATATAAAGCGCAGGCTGGAGAAACGCATGCGCATTTTCCTCCTCCTTGTTTTTCTTGTTTTCTCGTTATTGGTGGGAAGATTGGGCTATTTGCAATTGGTGCAGGGGGAGGAATACGAAAGGCTGGCGGCTGGCAACCGGATCCGTATTTTGCCCCTTCAATCCCCCCGGGGGGAAATGTTTGATCGCCAGGGCAGGGTTTTGGTGGCCAACCGGCTGGCACCTACCGTCAGTGTTATCCCCATGGATTTGCAAGAACAGGAGGATCCCTTGAGTGTTTTGGAAAGGCTGGGGGAACTGTTGGGCTTTGATGTCCTGGAGCAGTTTCAAGACACCATTGAGAAGAAAAAGGCGCGGAAGGAGTTTCGCCTTTTTGAACCCATTCGGGTAGCCACGGATGTTGACATTGCAACATTGACGGCCGTGGAGGAACACCTTATGGAATTGCCGGGGGTTGTCATCGAGGAACAACCGGTGCGGGATTATGTAATGGGGGACATTGGAGCGCATATTGTCGGCTATGTTCGGGAAATTAGCCGGGAAGAATTGGAGGAATGGCGGGATAAGGGCTATCGCATGGGGGACCTGGTTGGCAAAACGGGCCTGGAAAGGGTTTTTGACGGAATACTCCGGGGGGAGGATGGGGGTCGCCGGGTGGAGGTGGATGCCGTGGGGCACCCCATTAGGGACCAGGGCAAGAAGGCCCCCATCCAGGGCAATAGTCTACAGCTGACCCTTGATGCGGAAATTCAGGCTGTGGCCACAAGGGTGCTACGGGAAAACCTGGAGCGGTTACAGACACTGGCCTATAAACCCATGCGCAATGCCGTGGCAGGTGCAGTGGTGGTACTGGACATCAATAGCGGGGCGGTGCGGGCCCTGGTCAGTGAACCAAGCTATGACCCCAATATTTTTACTAAAGAAAAGTTATCTGATTCCGAATGGCAAAAGCTCAATGATCCCATTTTAAAACCACAGCTAAATCGGGTTCTTCGGGGTGAGTACCCTTCAGGTTCAACCTTTAAGATGCTTACAGCCATTGCCGGTTTGGAAAAGGGGATTATTACCCCGGAGGACAGCATAAATTGTACCGGCTTTTATTGGCGGGTGGAACCCAAACGTTGCTGGAATTGGGATCGGGGTGGCCATGGCCGGGTAGATTTGCGGCGGGCCATTGCGGAATCATGTAATATTTACTTCTATGATTTGGGTTACCGCACCGGCATAAACACTTTAACGGAGTATGCCGATCTCTTTGGTATGGGTAAACCCACGGGAATTGAGCTCCATCCCGGGGAAAAGGGAGGGTTCTTGGCCACTCCCCAATGGCGCCGCGAACACTTTGGTGAGCCGTGGCAGCCGGGTGAAACCCTAAGCGCCGCCATTGGGCAGGGTTTTTCCACCGCTACCCCCCTTCAGATGGCCAATTATGTGGCCATGATTGCCAATGGTGGTATTCGCTACCGTCCCTACCTGGTGGACAAGATAATTTCCCCCGCCGGCGAGATAGTGGAGGAGTTTGCTCCGGAAATATTGGACCGGGTTGCTGTTGCTCCGGAAACCCTAAAGGCGGTGCGGGAAGGGATGAGGGCCGTTGTGGAACCCAGGGGAACCGGATACGGCACCTTTGTCAATTGTCCAGTCCCCGTGGCGGGTAAGACTGGTACAGCGGAAAACCCCCATGGGGATAGTCATGGCTGGTTCGTGGGTTTTGCCCCTGCCCAGAGGCCGGAAATTGCCCTTGCCGTCCTCATCGAGCAGGGGGGCAGCGGGAGCAGTGCGGCAGCCCCTGTGGCCAGGGATATTTTTACGGCAATTTACCAGGAAAACCAACAGGATTTACTTTTCCCCGATTCCCCTTCCTAGGCTGGGGGGGCTGGGGTCCAAATCAATGTCGCTATAGGGCGCAAAGGCTGGGTTTTCCCCGCCTTTTTTATTGGCCCTGGGAAGGATTTGCCCCCCAGGCCGCGAAACTACTATTAGTTAGAACATAGGAATAATCTTACATAATATAAAAAGAGAGGGAACTGCATGACCAGACCTGCTGTAGTATTTAAAGGGACTATGGATGGCTTAGTGATTGTCCTGGACGAAGAAGCCGCTCTAGCAGAGATTAGGGAATGCCTTGCGGAAAAGTTGGAAACGGCTAGACATTTTTTGCAGGGGGCCCGGGTTTATGTGGAACTGGGGAAAAGGGAGTTTAGCCCAAAAGAGGCGGAGGAATTGGTGCAATTGCTCCAGAGCCGGAGGGGGCTCCAAGTAATGGGTTTTCAGAGGAATAAGCAAAGGGTGAAAGAATTGGCTGGGGCAATGGCAAATGAAGCCCCCAAAGAGACACGGTGTAAAGGGAATGGGCCGACGGCACCAAAGGCCAAGGGCAAAGGGTTGCAACAACCGCTACCCCCCACGGGCCGGGGTAAAAGCCGCCAGGGAAGAAAGAAGGAGGACAAAACCCTTTTTATTCACCACACCCTGCGTTCCGGCCAATCGGTGCGCTATAGGGGGAGTGTTGTTATAATAGGCGATGTTAACCCCGGGGCGGAGGTAATTGCCGGGGGGGATATAGTGGTGATGGGGACACTGCGGGGCATGGCCCATGCTGGGGCGGCCGGCGATATTACCAGCCTGGTGGCGGCCCAAGGGTTGCAGCCCACCCAGCTGAGGATTGCCGATGTTTTCACTCGCTCCCCCGACGAAGCCACACCTGTCCCGGAAATACCAGAAGTGGCTTACCTGCAGGAGGGCACCATTATCATCGACCGGTATTTCACCCTGGGTGAAAGATTGCGTTCCAGTGCCGCGGATCCAAATGAGGATGAAAGGGAGGAATGGCAATGGGCCGAGTGATCGTTATTACTTCTGGTAAAGGGGGGGTCGGGAAAACTACAACTGCCGCCAATCTGGGCACAGCATTGGCCTTGTTGGGCAACAAGGTGGTACTGATAGATGCCGATATTGGGTTGCGGAATTTGGATGTGGTTATGGGTCTGGAAAATAGGATAGTCTATGACCTGGTGGATGTGACCAGTGGGGTGTGTAGGCTGAGGCAGGGGCTTATCAAAGATAAGCGTTTTAATGACACTCTTTTTCTCCTGGCCGCCGCCCAAACAAAGGACAAGACTGCTGTATCACCGGAACAAATGGAAGAGCTCTGTCAACGTTTGAAAAAGAAGTTCGACTACATTTTAATCGATTCCCCCGCCGGAATTGAAAGGGGATTTCAGAATGCCATCAGTGGTGCAGACCAGGCCTTGGTTGTTACCACACCGGAAATTTCGGCGGTACGGGATGCGGACCGTATTATTGGTTTATTGGAAGCCGCAGGTAAGGAAAACCCGGAATTAATTATCAATCGGCTCCGCTCTTCCCTGGTGCAAAAGGGTGATATGATGGATATCGACGATATGATCGATATCCTGGCTGTCCAACTCTTGGGTGTAGTGCCGGAGGATGACCATATTGTGGTTTCCAGCAATAAGGGGGAACCGGTGGTCTTAGACCCCGACTCCAAGGCGGGTATGGCCTTTCGCAATATTGCTGCCAGAATTATGGGAGAGGAAATCCCCCTCCTATCCTTTAATGAGGAAGTGGGCCTCTTTGGTAGGCTGAGGCGTTTCTTTGGTTGGGCCCAGTAGTTGGGGTCCCCAGATACAGTAATCCCCAGCCTGGCCAATGTGGGAGGTTCACTGGGTCGGCTATAAATAACTTTAAAACATCCTGATATATAAGGGGGGGTGAAGAATGCTGGAGGTCTTTAGCAAGGTTTTTCGCAAGGAGAGTGGGGCCAGTAAGGAAATAGCCAAGGAAAGGCTCCGCTTGGTCTTGGTCCATGACCGGGCGACGGTATCGCCTCGTTTTCTAGATCTTATTAGGGAAGATATTGTGGATGTGATTGTCAATTACATGGAAATTGATGAAGAAGGGATGGAGATCTCCCTGGATAGCATGGAGGATGCTGCAGTCCTTATGGCCAGCATACCCGTCAAACGGGTGAAGCGACTAGCCCGGCCCACGGGATAAGATACTTGCTGGGGGGGCTAGCCCCCGGGACCTTATTTTCCAGTGGTATCCTGGCCCTTTACCCCAACAATAATCCCCCGCCAGCGCTTATGGGCCATTTTCCCATTGGACTGGAAATTGTCTTGTTTGCCATTTTGGGGGACCTAAACCGGGGGGCTTGTTTTGCTTCCCGCCCAGGATATCTTGTCTTCCTCCTGGATGCCATTGGGGGTTCTGGACTTATTAGAAGAATTATGGAAGGGAGTTAGGCTAGTGAAAATAGTCATCGCTCCGGACTCTTTTAAGGGTAGTCTCACGGCTGAGGAGGCAGCCAAGGGAATTGAGGCGGGTGTAAAGCGCATCTATCCCCGGGCGCAAACCATTAAAATTCCCCTGGCCGATGGCGGGGAAGGAACCGTTGCAGCCCTGGTTGCGGCAACGGGGGGAAGGATAAGGATGAGCAAGGTGACGGGGCCCCTGGGGGAACCGGTTGAGGCTCCTTGGGGCATCTTGGGTGACGGGGAGACCGCCGTTGTGGAGATGGCGGCAGCCTCTGGCCTGCCCCTTGTCCCGCCGGGGAGGCGTAATCCCCTGCTTACAACCACATATGGCACCGGCGAATTGATTGGGGCGGCATTGGCAGAGGGATGCCGTCGAATTATTGTGGGCATCGGCGGCAGTGCCACCAATGATGGTGGTGCCGGAATGGCCCAGGCCCTGGGTGTTGGGTTCTATAATGAGGAGGGGAAGGAAATACCCCCGGGAGCTGCCGGTTTAGCCGGCCTTGCCCGAATTGATATTTCCACCTTGGATCCGCGGATTTCCCAAGTGGAAGTATTAGTTGCCTGTGATGTGGATAACCCCCTTACTGGGCCCAATGGGGCGGCCCGAATCTACGGACCCCAAAAGGGGGCCGGCCCCAAGATGGTGGAGGAACTTGATGGGATTTTGCATAGATTTGCTTCCCTTCTCCGCCGGGATCTGGGCCAGGATGTGGAGGATATACCCGGAGCCGGGGCCGCCGGGGGTTTGGGTGCGGGTTTAATGGCCTTTACGGGGGCCCGGCTAGTCCCCGGGGTCCAATTGGTCTTGGAAGCCGTTAAACTGGAGGAAATACTGGAGGAGGGGGTAGATCTGGTCATCACTGGGGAAGGGGCAATTAATCATCAGACCATTTACGGCAAAACCCCCGTGGGTGTGGCCAAGTTGGCGCAAAAATACAAGGTGCCGGTAATTGCCCTGGTGGGTTGCATCGAACCCGGAGCTGAAGTGGTCTATGATGCGGGTATAGATGCCCTAAAGGCAATTGTTCCCGGCCCCATGTCCCTTGAGGAGGCAATGGCTAGAGCCGCTGAGCTCATAAGTGCTGCCGCCGAAAGGGCCATGCGGCTTTTGGCGGTGGGGGCTAGCTTGTAAATAAAATATGGGGCGGGGGGCCGCCAGGCCCATTGGCGCTTCACCATGTTTTACCTTTTATCTTTAATGGACGGGCCTTTACCCATGGGGTATAATGGTGGCCAGGTGGTATTTGCATTGACCGGAGGTAGGAGAAGTGTTTGAGCGTCGCATGTTAAAAAACCTTGATCTTGTACTACTGCTGGCAGTATTTCTTGTCATGGCCATTGGTCTGGCGATGATAGCCAGTGCTAGCCACACCCTTTCGGGGAACACTTCACCCTACTATTATGTCAAGCGACAGGCAATGATGATGGGGGTGGGGCTAATAATAATGGCCCTGGTTTTAACAATTGATTATCATACCATGGCCCACTATGCCGTCTACCTCTATATAGCCAATATAGCCATGCTGCTTGCCGTTTTACTGGTGCCCGCCGAAGCCAAGGGGGCGGGCCGCTGGATAGATTTGGGTTTTTTTCGCCTGCAGCCATCGGAGTTCGCCAAGGTATTCTTGATTATCACCCTGGCCAATTTCCTGGCCAAAACAA
The DNA here is from genome assembly GCA_012518435.1 of Bacillota bacterium. Taxonomy (GTDB): domain Bacteria; phylum Bacillota; class DTU030; order DTU030; family DTU030; genus JAAYTH01. The sequence goes on along the minus strand of JAAYSG010000037.1, from coordinate 77,844 downwards.
TGGGGGATATGACTACTCTGATGGATCTTGTTCCCGTCTTGATCCATGTTGCTCTACCCATGGTTTTAATAATGGCCCAACCGGATCTGGGTACCTCCCTGGTTTTTGTCGCAATTCTCCTGGGTCTCCTTTTTCTTACCGGTATAAAAATGCAGTACATTTTTACTTTAATACTGGCCGGTGGGGCTTCCCTCCCGATATTATGGAAATATCTAAAGGACTACCAGAAGAACCGTCTTTTGGTTTTCCTTGATCCCAACATAGATCCAACGGGCAGCGGCTACCATGTCATCCAGTCCATGATCGCCATTGGTTCCGGCAGGATGCTGGGCCAGGGCTTTTTGGCCGGCCCCCAAAACCAGCTTAATTTTATTCCCGAACAGCATACCGACTTCATTTATTCTGTGGTGGGAGAGGAGCTGGGGTTTTTGGGAGCGGGGCTGCTGCTTTTATTGTATTTTATTATAATTTACCGGGGGATCCGAATTGCCATCAATGCCCGGGATATGCTGGGGACCATCATGGCCGGCGGTGTTGTCACCATGCTGCTCTTTCAGGTAATGGTGAATGTGGGCATGACCATTTGTATTATGCCCATTACAGGGTTACCCCTTCCCCTGCTCAGTTACGGTGGTAGCTCCCTGCTTTCAACCTTGTTAGCAATTGGTCTTTTGCTCAATGTGGGTATGCGCCGCCAAAAAATTCTTTTTTAGTTGCCCCTGGGGCAAAACCCTATTTACCGTCATCCACCGCCGGGTGGAAGTGGCTGCCATGGGGGCTTGTGGGGACCCAGTGGGTGCTTTCTCAAGGGGCAGAAAATTGGCTACGGTATAAACGGGCATAAAAGCCGTCCCGGGCCATGAGTTCTTCGTGGGTACCCTGTTCTATAATTTCCCCCTTGTTCAGGACCAGAATGATGTCGGCATTGCGGATGGTTGAAAGCCGGTGGGCAATGACAAAGGTGGTCCGTCCTTTCATAAGGCGGGCCATTGCCTTTTGGATGAGGATTTCCGTGCGGGTATCAACATTGCTGGTCGCTTCGTCCAGTATCAAAATGGGTGGATCAGCCAGAAGCGCACGGGCCAGGGTAAGGAGTTGCCTTTGGCCATAGGAGATATTGCTTGCCCCTTCATTGAGAAGGGTGTCATAGCCCCCCGGCAGGGTGCGAATAAAATGGTCGGCATGGGCTGCCTTGGCAGCGTCTTGAATTTCCCGAAGGCTGGCCCCTTCCCGTCCATAGGCAATATTGTCCCTAATGGTACCGGTAAAAAGATAGGTGTCCTGTAAAACCATGCCAAAGATGTTGCGCAGTCCACCCCGTTGGATATTTCTGCTGTCGACACCATCAATACTTATGATTCCGGTATCGATTTCATAAAAGCGGAGCATTAAGTTCACAAGGGTGGTTTTCCCCGCCCCGGTGGGGCCCACAATGGCCGCCGTCTGCCCAGCCTTGATGTCTATATTTAAATTTTTGATGAGGGTTTCCCCCTCCCTATAACCAAAACTCACATTTTTAAATTGCACATCTCCCCGGGGTGTGAATTCCCCCCTGGCCCCTTCCCGGTCCGGTGCTTCCTCTTCTTCGTCTAAAAGTTGGAAAACACGTTCGGCAGCCGCAATGGTTGATTGCAACAGGTTGGTTATATTGGCAGTTTGAACAATGGGATGGGAAAAACGCCTTGAGTATTGAAAGAAGGCCTGCACATGCCCTATGGCCATGAGGCCCCGGGTGACAAAAATACTGCCAACAACAGCAATGAAAACATAACCCATATTGTTGACAAAGGATAGGAGGGGCATGATGATGCCCGACATAAACTGGGCCTGCCAGCCGGCAGCATAAAGGCGCTGGTTGATAGCCCGGAAACGCTCCCGGGATTTACCCTCGTAATTAAAGGCCTTTACCACCAGATGGCCGCCATACATTTCTTCTATGTGGCTGTTGAGTTCCCCCAATTCCCTCTGTTGGTTGGCGAAATGTTTTTGTGAGCGGCGGGTTATTAGGACCGTAACGGCAAAGGACAGGGGGAGGGTCACCAGGGTGATGAGGGTTAACCAATGGTTGAGCAGGAGCATCATGGTGAGGACACCCAGAATTGTAACTAGTGCTTCGATGACCTGGGTCATACTTTGCTGGAGGCTGCTCCCGATGAGATCCATGTCGTTGGTGACCCGGCTGAGAATTTCACCGTGGGGCTGGGAGTCCAAGTATTTAAGGGGGAGGCGGGTAATTTTTCCCCTAACCTCCCTCCTCAGTTTATAAACGGTCCCTTGGGAGACACCAACCATGACAACATGTTCCAGGTACAAAAAAAGGGAACTAACCAGGTAAAGCCCGCCCAAGAGGAAAAGTAGTCTTTTAATTTGGCCAAAGTCTATGTGGGCAGCGGGGAATCCATTCAGCTTATCAATTAAGCCCTTAAATATAATAGTTGTGATCTCCCCCATGATTCTGGGGGCTAGAACGGTAAAGACTGTCCCCATGATGGCCGCCAATAGCACAAAAAGCAGGGAAGGCAAATGGGGTTTAAGGTATTGAAGAAGGCGGAAAAGGGTTTTTTTGAAATGGAGGGGCTTTTCTGCCGGTAGGGACATGGCAAAATGCCTACCTCCCCGCCCCCGGGGTCTAAATCCGGGAGATACTGGGTGTTTATCTCTAGTCATGCAATTTCCTCCCCTACCAGTTGGGACGCGGCAATTTCCCTGTAGACCCTGCAGGTGGCCAAGAGTTCCCCATGGCTTCCCTTGCCCACCATTCTTCCCTCATCCAGGACTATGATCTCATCGGCGGCCATGATTGTGTTTACCCGCTGGGCAATGATAATGACTGTGGCATCCTTTGTCTCCTGCCTAAGGGCTGAACGCAGGCGGGCCCCGGTCTGAAAATCAAGGGCGGAGAAAAAATCGTCCAGGATATAAATCTGTGGGCGACGGGCCAGGGCCCGGGCAATGGCCAGCCTTTGTTTTTGCCCCCCAGAGACATTCCTACCCTCTTGGGTGATCAATGATGCATAGCCAGAGGGCATTTTTTCAATAAATTCAGCGGCCTGGGCAACCTCCGCCGCCCAGATGAGATCCGCATTTGTGGCATTTTCATTGCCAAAGAGGATATTATCCGCTATGGAGCCGCCAAAGAGTACCGCCTTCTGGGGAACAAAGCCAATACTTCGGCGCAGATCCTCCTGGGCCAATTGGCGGATATCAATGCCATCAAGGAGAATACTGCCCTCATCGATATCATAGAGACGTAAAATCAAATTGGTAAGGGTTGATTTACCTGAACCAGTACCGCCGATGATGGCCGTGACCTGGCCTGGGACAGCCCGAAATGAAATGTTGCTCAGGGCTGGGCGCTCTGCCCCGGGGTAACTAAAGGTGACATCCCTAAACTCCAGGTAACCCTTTATGGGCCTTCTGGGTGCCACGGCTTCCCCGTCGTGTATTTTAGGGACAGTAGCCAAAACCTCAGCCACCCTATGGGCAGAGGCGGTGGCCCGGGGTATTTGCACGAACATCATGGATAACATGACCAAGGAAAACATGATTTGGGTACCGTATTGAATAAAGGCCATCAGATCCCCCAGCTGCATAAAGCCCCTGTCGATGCGCAGGCCGCCAAACCAAATTATGGCGATTGTCGTCAGGTTCATGATCAACATCATCACCGGGCGCATTATGGCCATGGTTCGCTGAACTGAAATTGCCGTGGTGGTGTAGTCCAGGTTTGCCTCCTCAAAACGTTCCCTTTCGTAGGTATCACGGTTAAAGGCCCGGACGACGCGAATGCCCGTCAATGCCTCCCGCAGAATTAAATTCAACTTGTCCAGCTTTTTTTGCATCCTGCGAAAGAGGGGGATTCCCCGCCTGGCAATGAGGGTTATAATTGCTATTAGGACGGGGAGGGAGGCGACAAAGATTAGGGAGAGGGTGGGGTCTAGGGAAAAGGCCATAAATATACCGCCGATACTCATGAGGGGGGCTGTGACGATCATGCGCATCCCAAATAACAGGACCATCTGCAGCTGGGTGATATCATTGGTTGTCCGAGTGATGAGGGATGTGGTTCCGAAATTATCAAATTCGGCCAGGGAGAAGTCCCCCACCTGGGTAAACACCTCTTCCCGCACCACCCGGGCAAAGGATGCGGCGACCCTGGCTGATTGGTAGCTGGCCGCAATGGAGGCTGCACCACTTAGAGCAGCCACGGATAGCATGCGGATACCCACATGCAGTATATGGCCGGGATTCCCCGGGATAATTCCATTATTTACGATATCCGCCGTCAGTGTGGGTAGATACAGGTCCGCCAACACCCTCACCGTTACCAGCATAAGGACAGATAGAATGGCCAGGCGTAATGGCCGCAAATACTGGAGAAATCGCTGCATGGGCTGTCACCCCCGGTAACCTAATACCTAGCCTAGTATATGTTATTTGCTCTATAATTTCAATATTATCCCGTGGTAATGCAAGGCCCCTCCGCCCGGGGGGCTAGGAACTTAATTATCCCGATGGCCAAAACCTGGTAGGAAAAGTCCCCCCCAATGTAGAAGTAATTACCAATTGAGGGGGAAAGGGGTAATGGGCTGTGGGGGACTATCGGCGGGAGCAAGAGCAACGGCTGGGGATTATGGTCCCGGTCATCGGCATATTCACCCTAATATTTATGTACGTGGCCCTTTTGAATTTGCGCTGGAGATTATATCCTCCTTTTTTTGCCTTGGCCCTGGTACCCCTTTTATTTTATCTCTGCTGTGTCGCTGAGGTGGATAAATATCGGTCCCTCCTTCTATGGGATGGTATAAGTGTGGGAAGATGCGCTGAATGCCTCAAATTGCTACTGAGTATGCTGCTGGTGGCACTAATAGTATACCTAACCGGTGGGGTCCACAGTAACTACAAGCTCCTCTTTTTACCCGTTACCCTTCTGTACTCCCTCCAATTTGGCTTGAAGGAGGGAATGGTGGCCTGCAGCATCGCAACCTTGGCCCTCTTTAGCTTTGCCCGCCGGGGTAGTCCCGGCCTGGCGGCTTGGAATGCCTTTCTGGAAGTGGATATGCTGACTATTGGGGTCTTATTCCTGGTCAACTGGCTGGCGGCAAGAACACAGCAGGAATTGACCTACAGCCGGGCAATTATCGAGCAATCCCAGGGACAGGCCCGGAAAATAGCGGCGGCGGAGGAAATGGCCGCCGCCACCGCCCACGAGATTAAAAACCCCCTTACCACCCTCCGGGGCTGTTTACAGCTGTTGGAGTATACCCTTCTGGCCGATGACCCAGCGGCCTACGAAAAACATAGGGATTATATCCACCTTATGCTCAAGGAGGTGGATCGGCTCAATGGCATTGCCTCTGCTATGCTATCCTTTACCCAGCCCCTTGAACCGCAGATAAGGATTGTTGATCTCAATGGACTGGTTGGGGAAATAGGGGCTTTGTTGGAAGGCCGTGCCAGACTCAATGGTGTGGAGTTGAGGGTTAATCCAAAAAAGACACCCATTTGGATTGCCATTGATCAGGACCAGATTAAACAAGTGGTCCTAAACATTGTGGAAAATGCCTTTGATGCTGTACAGGGCAAGGGTATTGTCTTTATGAAGGTGAAGGGGCGGGGCAAAAGGGCACAGCTGGTCATTGGCGATAATGGCCCCGGAATCGCCCCGGAGAATATGGGGAGAATTTTTGAACCCTTCTTTAGTGCCGAAAAGGTTGGGGGGACGGGTTTGGGCTTGGCCATATCTCAGCGGTTGATACGAAGTAATGGCGGCAGCTTATCTGTCAGCAGTGCACCGGACCAAGGGGCTGTATTTACCCTGGAATTCCCCCTGGTGGAGGTGGAATGAGCTTGGGGTTTTCCCTTCCTAAGGGGTTCCAAAGGGGCCGGCATTGGGGATGCCGGCCCCTTTGGGGTATAATGGATGTGTATTTGGATAAAACAAGGATGAGGAAAACCGGGGGGCTCCCAGCTTCGCCCAAGGCACCGTATTGGCCCCCGCTTAACAAGAAACCCCGCTGGCCCGGATCTGAAATCCTCCTCCCAGCCACGATTTGCGGTAGTCAATGGTGCTACCGACCAAGTAGGGTTCAAGATCCTTTTCCATTGCAATCTCAAGTCCATTTACCTTGGCAACTAGATCCTCAGTACGAACCGACTCCTCCAGAGTCAGGCCAAACCGGGGACCGCCTCAACCAAAACCCCGCAGGTAGATGCGTACAAGGCCCTTCTTGGGTTCCTTTTCCATTAGTTCCAAGAGTTTGTCCTTTGCTTCGGGTGTTATAGTAATCATGCTTATTCCTCCTTTCGGGAAGTCTATTATACCCCTGGGGGTATTATGCCACAGGGGTCTATCCTTGTCAATGGCGGGAGCAAATATGCGGTTTTAGGGGCATTTGGGAAGGGGTTTTATTTGTCAGGAAGGCAAAAATAAGTGGTGGTGGAGAAAGGGTGATGGACCATGGCCCTCTTGGCCTTGGCTGACCTACATTTATCCCTTGATGGGAAAAAACCCATGGATATTTTTGCTCCAATTTGGCACAATCATATGGACAAAATTGCTGCCAATTGGAGGCGGGTGGTAAAACCCCAGGATATGGTTCTTATACCCGGTGATATTTCCTGGGCCCTAAAACTGGAAGAGGCCTTGCCGGATTTAAAGTGGCTGGCCCAACTTCCGGGGGAAAAACTTTTACTGCGGGGCAATCATGATTACTGGTGGTCGGGGATTGGCAAGGTGCGGCGGGCCCTTCCTCCTAATATCCAGGCCTTGCAAAATGATCATTTTGCCTATGGCAAGTGGGCCATTTGTGGCAGCAGGGGCTGGCTTTGCCCGGGAAACGAAGGCTTTGATTACCAAAGGGATGAGAGGATCTACCTTAGGGAAGTTCAACGCTTGGAGTTATCCCTCAAAAGTGCCCAAAGGGCTGGTTATGAAAAAATCGTGGTTGCCCTCCATTATCCCCCCACCAATGGAAAGCACGAAGAATCGGGATTTACCACCTTATTTGCCCAGTACCCGGTAAAAAAGTGTGTGTATGGACACCTCCACGGTGCAGCCCAAGCCACGGCCTTGAGGGGGAAGTGGCGGGGGGTTTTCTACCATTTGGTGGCCGCAGATGCCGTGGATTTTACCCCCGTTGTCATTATAAAATAAAATGGCGGGGGAATAGGGGCTACCTAAAGGTCTTTAGCGGCCTTTACAAATCTTGGTTTTACCGTTGAAATACCCATGAGATCATAGGAAACACAATAACCCAAAAGACTCCCTGCAAGAAGGCCAAGGCCCATCAGGACCAGGGCTAGACTCCGTCGGCTTTTCAAAAGGCGCAGTATTCCCAGCAGGGACATGGCCAAACCCATAAAGGCGCGAATGGTTCTATCTGCAGGACCAATGTTATATCGCATAATTTATCACCTCCCCAATAGTATTGCCCCAGATGGATTTGTTTACTTGGGAAGAGGGGTAAAAATATAAATTTTTGTCGATAACCCCTCTCCTTTACCCCCGGGGCTGGATGGGAAGAAAAATAATTGGAATAGGGGCAATATTTAAGCAGGATATTCGGGCCGCTTGGAGAATATTAACTATAGTCGGACTACTTATCGCCCTTTCCCCGCCCCGGGGGAGGGCAAGTAGGGGAGGAGGTGAGGGGGGAACTTCGCAAAACCGGGTATCATTTAGGATGGCCATGGGCTAGGGTTGCCAGCGCCAGTTATGAGAAAGGAAAGGAGTGACTTCCATGGCAAAACCGAAGGTTGCTGTGGTTAAAGCCGGTGCCCTGAAGGGCAATGAAGAATTTATGGGGGGAAAGTTTGTTCGCTATGAGGAGGATGTGGCGGCCATTAAGAAGGCAGTGGCCGAATCGGTGGAGTTGGCCATCGGTTCCCTGGATAATATTATTCAACAAGGAGATCGGGTTTTAATTAAACCCAACTTGGCCTTTCAGGCACCTCCGGAGGGCCACGCAGTGGTGGACCCCAGGGTTGTGGAGGCCGTTGTGGCCTATGTGAAGGAAAACTCCCGGGCGGCCGAAGTCTGGGTAGGGGATAATCCTTCCTTGGGCTTGCAAGTGGGGCGGGCAGCACCTGCCTTTAAGGAATCGGGGATGGAGGAGGCTGCCCTGCGGGGGGGAGCGGATCGGGTTATTTATTTTGACGAAACTGCAACCGTTGAGGTAAAAATACCAGCAGCCAAGGTTTTTAAATGTGCCGAGGTATTTCGCCCCTTCCTGGATGCAGATGTGGTTATTAACCTCCCTAAGATGAAGGTGCATTTGGCGGGGACCGTTACCTTGGGCCTGAAAAACTGGAATGGTATAATACCCAACAGGCACCCCAGTTCCCAGCAACAGGGGGCCCATCGTATCGATTTGGGCCAGAAGATGGCTGACCTCTATCGGATTAGAAGGGCTGATCTGACCATTGTGGATGCCATTATTGGCATGGAGGGACAAGGGCCCCACGCCGGGACGCCCATTGAAATGGGATTAATTGTTGCTGGTCAGGACACTGTGGCTGTGGATGCCGTCTGTTGCCATATTATGGGCTTCGATCCCATGGAAATTCCGGCAGTCCGAATTGCCGGCACTGAGGGACAGGGTGAAATTGACTTGGGGAAAATGGAACTTGTCGGTGTAGATCCAGATAGCGTGCGCAAGATCTTTAAACGTCCCAATGACAATCCCGTTGGTATGTACCGGGGTCTGACAGTTTTAATTCAGCAGGCAACCCCGGGGTGTTATGTAAATATTAGGGGCTCCTTGGATTCCTTTAAAAACACTGGGATTGATATTGATAAATTTGTCGAAGAACACGGTGAATGTGTATTTATCGCCGGCGGCGTACCGGATTTTGATCCCGCCTATGTGGAGGGCAAGAACCTCTTTGTAACCGGAGACTGCTGGCAGTGGTTCCCCTCTGCTCCCAAGGTGGAGGAGGCCATGAAACTGGCCAAGCGGGTCTTTACTTATCCTGGCTGTGCCCCGGTCTATATCTTTGCCCAAATCAATGCTGACTTGCAGGCAATTGCGGCTGGAGAACTCTAAAGACGGGCTAAGGGCCCTACCCTAGGACCCCGGATTTTCCGGGGTCCTTCCCTATTATTGGGGATTCATAAACTCCCACCTGCGGCCATATATTTTAAGAACAGGCATTTAATAAAAACAGGGGAGGCGGCCCAAATGAGTCTCCTAAATAGAATTTTATTTCGGTTGAAGACGGCTTGGCGCCGGATTATCCAGTGGAGGATTTGGCGCAAGGTCCTGCTGGCCGTCTTAATTTACCTTTTCTTTTTGACTTTAACCCAGCTCCACTTTTCCCCCATTAAGAAGGTTTTGGCCCATGCCCAGTATGTATTTTGTGAATATCAGCTGAGCCTAAATTGGGAACAGCTCAGTGAAACGGAGTGGTTGCAGAAACCCGGAACGTGGCTGCCCGTCTACAAACCCTTACAGTCCAGGCAGGAGGAATCTCCGGCTCCCCCCGGCTCCAGCAAGGATGAAAAGGGTATGATGCTCATGCCCTTGGCCGGGGAAGTAACCTCTGGCTTTGGCTGGCGCCACCATCCAGTGCTGCTGGAGGAGCGTTTCCACTATGGGATAGACATCGCCGCACCGGAGGGGACTGTGGTTCGTGCGGCAGCCGGTGGATTAGTATCCCGTGTGGAGGAAACTGAGGATTTGGGTCTAGTTGTTTCTGTGGACCATGGGGCAAGTATTGAGACCATCTACGCCCATTGTAGTGAAGTGCTGGTGGAGGAAAATCAACCTGTCCAAAGGGGGGAGATAATAGCCCGGGTCGGTAGCACGGGACTTAGCGAAAATCCCCACTTGCATTTTGAAATAAAGGAAGGGGGGGTGAATGTTGATCCGGCGGTGTGGCTTGATCTTTTAGCGGGGGATGGCTCCTGAAGGAGTTGAGCTGGCAGCATGATAGTGGGCAAGGCCTTCGGTGTCCGAATACTTGTGGATAAATTCTTTCTTCTTCTCCTTTTGTTCTATGGGAGCCTTGGCCTTTTGCCCCAGGTGATAACAGTATTTGTGCTAGTCTTTATCCATGAACTGGCCCATGTGCTGGTGGCCTGGCATTACGGCTACCGAGTAAAGGAAATAGAACTCTTGCCCTTTGGCGGCGTTGCCCGGATTGAGGATCTGGATTTGGCTTCCTTGGATCCGGAGGTGGAGATAAATATTGCCTTGGCTGGGCCCCTGCAGAATCTTCTCTTGGCAGGGGTTGGCTTTGCCCTGCGTTATTTTCTGGTCTGGCAGGAGGGGCCGGCCAGCTTTTTTATCCATTGTAATTTAGTATTGGCGGTTTTCAACCTTCTGCCGGTGCTTCCGTTGGATGGGGGGCGTATCTACAGGGCCTACCTAATGCACAGGATGGGTTTTAAGGAGGCGACGGAAAAGGTCCTTGGCTATGGGCGGGGGATGGCCATCCTCTTGGCCCTTGTCGGCATCCTGGGTCTTTACTTTTCCTGGGCCAATATCAGCCTTACCTTCCTTTCCCTTTTTATTTATCGGGTGGTTAAGGAAGAAAGGATGACGGCCTCCTATGTTTTTATGCGTTTTCTCACCCGTAAAAAAAGGGAGTTGCGAGATAAGGGGCTACTGGCCGTCGAGGCCTTGATGGCGAGGGAAAACACTACCTTGGGAGAGGTGGTGCGCCGCTTTATCCCCGGGCGCTATCATTTGGTATTTGTTCCCAAGGGGGATTGGCAGCTGGAGGTGCTTACCGAAGCAGAGATTATAAATACCTTGCTGGAGCAGGGTTTTGCCATTACCCTGGGGGAGCTGGTGAAACAAAGGCCCTGAGGGTATTGGAAAAATATAGTATTTCAAAAGGATTATTTCCCCCAATGTCGAAGGTATTATGGGGGTGGGGGAAGAAAATATTGCTAGACCAGTGGGGAATAATACTATGTGAATTAGGCTATAAAGAAAAGTAAAATTCCGCCGTAATCTTCACAGCCTTGGATGCTAAAGGAGGATGGTCCTCTATGAAGCCGGAACTGGAGGAAATATTGCCCCAGGTGTCAAAGCCAACCCGTTATTTGGGGATGGAATGGAATGTAATAAAAAAGGATCACCGGCAAATTGCTGTAAGTTTTGCCCTGGCCTTTCCCGATGTCTACGAGGTGGGCATGTCCCATTTGGGTTCCAAAATTCTCTACCACATTATAAACAAACGTGAGGATGCAGTGGCAGAAAGGGTCTTTGCCCCCTGGACCGACATGGAGGCAAAACTGAGGGAGATATCTTTTCCTCTTTTTGGCCTGGAAACTGGCACACCCCTGGCAGATTTTGATATGATTGGTTTTAGCCTCCAATATGAACTGACCTACACCAACGTCTTAAATATGCTATCCTTGGGGAACATACCCCCTTCTCAAGCAAAACGGGGTCCTGGGGACCCTTTTGTTATTGCCGGGGGCCCCTGTGCCTTTAACCCCGAACCCTTGGCCGATTTCTTGGATCTGGTGGTGCTGGGGGAAGGGGAGGAGGTTATAGGGGAGCTATTAACTCTTTTAAAGGACTGGAAGGAGGAAGGCAGTGGTAATAGACGGGAATTCCTCCTGGCGGCAGCCCAAATTCCCGGTGTCTATGTTCCTTCCTTCTATCGCATAGATTATGGGGATGATGGTCTAGTCCTAAATGTTGAGCCACTGGTGGCCGGGATACCCCGGCGGGTGGAAAAGCGGGTTGTGGCTGATTTAAACGAGGCCGATTATCCCACAGCCCCCATTGTACCCTACATGGATGTTGTCCACGATCGGGCGATGATAGAACTTTTCCGGGGGTGTGTCCGGGGGTGCCGTTTTTGCCAGGCGGGTATGATCTACCGGCCGGTGCGGGAGAGATCCTTAGAGAAAAACCTGGCCCTGACAAAGGAGCTGCTACAGTCCACGGGTTACCCCGAGCTTTCCCTAACTTCCCTTAGTAGTAGTGACTACAGCCGGATACGGGAGCTAATAGGCCACCTGAAGGCTCACTATGGGGAAGGCGGCCTCAGGATGAGCCTACCCTCCCTTAGGGTGGATAGCTTTTCCGTAAACCTGGCCCGGGAGACGGAGGGCTTGCGCAAATCCAGCTTAACCCTGGCCCCGGAGGCGGGCAGCCAGCGCCTGCGGAATGTAATCAATAAGAATATAAGTGAGGACGATATTCAAGAGGCAGTAAATAGTGCTGTGGCGGGCGGCTGGGATGCCTTTAAGCTCTACTTTATGATCGGCCTTCCCACGGAGAAGGATGAAGATATTGTGGAGATTGCCCGAATGGCAGAAGGGCTGGTAAAAACCCGGACGCCAAAGGGGAACCGGGGGGTGAGAAGGGTCACCGTAAGTATCGCCAATTTTGTTCCCAAACCCCATACACCCTTTCAATGGGTATCCCAGGTGGGTGCAGAGGAACTTTTGCGTCGGCAGGAATTAATTCGGGGGAGAATAAAGGACAGGCGGGTTATTATCACCGGCCACCACCCCGACAGCAGCCTTTTGGAGGGGATTTTCTCCCGGGGAGATCGCCGCCTGGGGAAGTTATTACTGGCGGCTTGGCGCCTGGGATGCCGCCTTGATGGCTGGCGGGAACATTTTAGGTGGGATAAATGGCAAGAGGCTCTAACCCTTACCGGAATTGATCCGGCATTTTATAATAGGAGGCAACGCTCCCCCGAAGAGGTACTGCCTTGGGATCATTTAAGCCCCGGGTTGGACAAGGGTTTTCTTTGGCAAGAATATGAGCGGGCCCTGGCGGGAGAAATTACTCCCGACTGTAGTTTCAGCAGCTGCAGCCAGTGTGGTGTGTGTCCCACCCTGGAATTACCTATCCGTCTCAGAGGGGGTGATGATAATTTTCCAAAAATTATGGGCCCAGTTGATTAAAGGTCCGGAGGTACGTTTTATTTCCCACTTGGATCTCCTCCGGGCTATGGAAAAGGCCTTGCGTCGAGCTGGGTTGCCCCTCTCCTTTACCAGGGGCTATAACCCGCGCCCCCGGATATCCTTTGCTTCCGCCTTGCCCGTGGGTATGACCAGCTGTGGCGAGTACGTGGAATTCATTCCTAAAAATCCCCATCAACCGGAAGAATTCAAAGAGCAACTAAACAAACAGCTTCCCACTGGGTTGAAAATAGTTGCCATAAAAGAGGTGGCTTACGCTGCGCCGGCCTTGATGGCCCTAATTAATTTGGCCCGCTATAAGATTAGTTTTCGCCTCCCCCCGGAAATTAAGGCTAGGGTCTTCCTTGCCACTTGGAGGGATTTTTACCAGCAGGAAGAGGTCAAGGTGTGTCGACAAACTAAGAAGGGAATGCGTACCTTTAATCTCATTTCCCATGTCCACGACCAGAGAGTTTACCTGGAGGGAGACAATACCGCTCTGGCCTACATCGACTTGCACTTGGGGTCCCGGGGAAATATTCGCCCCGGGGAATTATTGCAGGCCTTTTGGGATTTTGCCGGCTATGAGGGTTGTCAGCCTGTAATCCAAAGGAAAGGCTTGTTTATCCTTCAAGATGACTGTCTTCTTTCCCCCCTAAAAATTGAATTTTAGGCGGTCAGCCTTCCGCCTGCCGAATATTCTTGAAAATAGAAGTGAAGAGAGGTGAATATGTGAAGGAAATAGTAATCCATGTATGTGAAGAAGAAACATGGGTGGCTCTGCTGGAAGATAGATCTTTAGTTGAATTGTATTTGGAAAGATCCGCCAATGAGCGGATAGTAGGCAATATCTACCGGGGGCGAGTGGAAAATGTTCTTCCCGGTATGCAGGCTGCCTTTGTGGATATAGGTTTGGAACGCAATGCCTTTTTATATGTGGATGACGCCCGGCCCCAAAAACGGCGGGGGAGGCCTGCGGCTAAAAGGGCCAAGGGGTCCAGGGCCCCCATCAATAGAATATTACAACCGGGGCAGAAGGTTGTTGTCCAGGTTGTGAAGGAACCCATTGGTAGTAAAGGGGCCAGGGTCACAACCCACATTACCCTTCCGGGACGCAACCTGGTACTCATGCCCCATGTGGATTATGCCGGAGTTTCCCGTCGCATTGTCGCTGAAAAGGAACGGGAGCGGCTGCGGGAACTGGCGGAAAACCTCAGACCTAAGGGGATGGGCCTTATTGTTCGCACAGCGGCGGAGGGGAAGGAGGGAATAGAGGAACTGCAGCAGGATTTGGACTTCCTCCAGCGCCTTTGGGCCAGGATCCGGCGGCGGATGCGCAAGGGCCCCACACCGGCCTTATTATACAAGGATTTGGATCTGGTCTACCGGATCATGAGGGATCTTTATACAGATGACATTGAAAGGGTTACGGTGGATAGTCGGGAAGTATTGGAGAAAATTCTTTACCTTTTGGATATCTATGCCCCCCACCTTAAGGAACGGGTTTACTATTATGCCCCAGAACAGGATATCCTTCTCTCCTATGGCCTGGAGGCGGAGTTGGAAAGGGCCCTCAAGAGGAGGGTATGGCTTAAATCTGGGGGCTATCTGGTCTTCGACCAAACTGAAGCCCTGACGGCCATAGATGTTAACACGGGAAAATATGTGGGTACCACCAATCTGGCCGACACCGTCTTAAAAACTAACCTGGAGGCGGCCAAGGAGATTGCCCGCCAGCTGAGGCTGCGAAATGTGGGGGGAATTATTATTATCGATTTTATTGATATGAACACCAAGGAAGCCCAGGCTACCGTTTTGGCCGCCCTCCAGGAGGAACTCTCTAAGGATAAGGTAAAGGGTAGGGTCTTGGGTTTGACCCAGTTGGGTTTGGTGGAAATGACCCGGAAAAAGGCCAGGCAGTCCTTAGCCAATATTTTGATGAAATATTGCCCCAACTGTGGGGGCAAGGGTAGGGTTTTAACGGAAGAAACCGTTGCCCTTTTGGTAAAACGTCGTATTAGTAGGTTACTGCGGGAGGGGAAAATACCTGCCCTCTTGGTAGAGGTACATTCTGCAGTTGCTGCCTATCTCATAGGTTCGGGGGGCAGCAACCTGGAGGAGTTGGAAAAGCATTTTGGTATTCCCATTTATATTAAGGGCCATGATAATATGCATATCGAAGATATTTCCCTCAAGGCCTTTCGGTCAGAGGCCGAGCTGGCCCAGTATTACCGCCCTGTTTCCGAGGGGGAAAAGGTAATTCTCCGGGTGGAAGAACCCCACATTTCAAACCCCCGGGACGGAATAAGCCGTATCCATGGCTATGTAATTGATATAGAGGGGGGAGGAGACCTGGTGGGTCAGCGGCTCAATGTGGAGGTAACCAAGGTTTTCCGCACCTATGCCAAGGCCAGGATCTTGTCCCGGGTAAAGGAAGTGCCCACGGTTTGAAAATAGGGTTTTGGCCGGGTCCAGGCGGGTGTAAATTTTTTCGGGGAGCCCCAGTGGCTTGTTATCCTCCTGCACTGGATATATAATAGATTGTACGGATTTGCCAATTCTTCTCTAATACCAGGATCTTTCTGGACATCCCCTGGGGAGGCGGGATAGAAATGGCTGCACCTCATCCTTTACAGCATCTGCGGCGATATGTAATTGTTGGCCTTTTATTGGCCTTAATATTAACCCTTGGCGGGGCAAAGGAACTCATAGAGCCCGTAATGGTGGAGGGTACGGCAGCCCCGGTGCGGGTTACCATTGCTTCCGGATCAACGGGGGGAGACATAGCCCAATTATTGGCCGCTGAGGGTTTAATAAAAAGTGAGTTTTTCTTCAACCTCCTCATCCGTTGGCAGGGGGTGGCGGGGGAACTCCAGGCGGGAGAATATGAACTTTGCCCCACCATGTCCCCCCGGGAAATTATCCGGCAACTCCTTGAGGGCAATATTGTCCAAGATCAGGTCCCGGTTACAATACCGGAGGGCTATACGGTCCTGCAAATGGCCAAACTTTTGGACCAGAAGGGTTTTGATGGGGAGAGGTTTCTTACCCTGGTACAAAATGGTAACTTTGCCTACGAATTTTTACCTGACTTGGAGGAGGGTGCAGACTATAGGCTGGAGGGTTATTTATTCCCTGATACCTACTATTTTTCTCCCACCGAGGGGGAGGAGGCCATTATAAACCGCATGCTCCAACGGTTTGAGGAAATAACCATCCCTGAAATCCAAGAAAGGGCTGAGGAATTGGGTATGTCCCTGCACCAATTGGTAACCCTGGCCTCCATCATCGAAAGGGAGGCCCTTTTGGCAGAGGAGAAACCGGTTATCAGCGGGGTTTTCCATAAACGTCTGCAAAAAGGGATGAAGCTACAGTCCTGTGCCACTATCCAGTATATATTGGGTGAAGCAAAGGCGAATTTGTCGACGGCGGATACTCAGATCCCCTCCCCTTATAACACCTATATCCATGTCGGTTTACCCCCGGGGCCTATAGGTGCCCCTGGAGAGGATTCCCTTCTTTCGGCGGCCAACCCGGAGGAAAATAAATACTTCTATTTCTGTGCCAAGGATGACGGTAGCCATGCCTTTAGTAGCACCCTATCAGAGCATAACCAGGCCAAAAGGCAGTACCGCAAGTAATTTTGCTGCCTTTTTTACCCCCTGAACTCCTATGGTTCCCGGCACTAGACCATTGCCCATTGTCATTGGAAAAATAACAGCCCTCCTAAGGTTAAGGGTCAAAGGCAGGTACAATTATTGTACCTGCCTTTTTGGGTTGCCCGGCAAGGGTGCGGCCCAGGGAGTGCAAGTTCCCGGTGGGAGTTGTTGCTGCTGGGCACCTAGCCAATGGTTGGGGTATCATCTGGCGTTAGCCGGAAGAAAAGGGAGGGGTGGGAAGAAGGATGGGCCTAACCCTTTAACCTTTGTATACCGAAGGACATCCATGGTGGTCTGGGAGGCCGGTGAAGAAATTAATCCTCCCATCCCCCCCTTGTATAAGGAGGCATTTATTTGGTTATAAGGAAGGTAGAAGATAAATGGTGGCGGGTGACAAGGGTATGCGGGTCTGTAGCCAACGCTTTAAGGTGATTTTTATTGGGCTAGTCCTTATTTTTAGCTTCCTAAGCTTGCAGTTGGTCCGCCTTCAGTTGTGGCTGGGAGCCGATTTGGAGGCCCGGGCTATAAAGCAGCAGGGGCATATACTAACTTTGGATTTTCCCCGAGGTGGTATATACGATCGGAATTTTGTCTCCCTTACCGGCTCCCAAAATCAGCCGGTGCTGGCAATATTTCCCACCCTGGTGGAGGACAAAGGGGCCACCGCTCGGGAGCTGGCTGCCCTCTTTGGGGGGGAATTTGCGGATCTACATTCTTGTCTTAAAAGGGGTCAGCCCTTTACCCTAACCGTTAAAAGGGTCTTCCCCGGTTTGGCCGTTTTTGACACCGGTTCCTTTCCCGGGGTTTTCCTTTTGCAAAGGGCGAAGCGATATGGAGAAATGGCCCTGGCCCAACATCTTATCGGCTATATCCAGGGGGAAAATGGTGGTGGAGTGGCCGGTCTGGAGCGCCACTATGATTCCCATTTGCGGAAGGGGCAGGGACTTGACCTCATGGCCTGGGTTGATGCCAATGGAAGTATTATCCCCGACCTTGGTTTACAGCAGGTCTTGCGGGGGACAGAGGGCAAGGGAGATTTGGTACTGACCCTTGACGCCCGGGTGCAAAGGATTGTAGAAGAGGTGATGGATGAGAAGGTCAGGGCCGGGGCGGTGGTTGTGGTCCAGGTGAGAACGGGGGAAATTATGGCCTTGGCCAGTAGGCCCAATTATTGCCAAGACCGGATAAAGGAATATCTAAATAATACAGATGCCTGCCTTATAAATAGGGCCCTGCGCAATTATCCCCCGGGCTCCCTATTTAAAATAATAGTAACCGCCGCGGCTCTGGAAGAAGGCTTAACCCAATTGGATGAAGATTTTTACTGTGGGGGCTTCCTGGAGGTGGGTGCTGAGATCTTTCGTTGCCACCGTTATCAGGACGGGGGCCATGGGCCCCTGGACCTAACGGAAGCCTTTGCTAAATCTTGCAACCCGATCTTTATTTCCTTGGCCCAGAGGTTGGGTTCGGTAAAACTCTTAAACTATGCCCATCGCCTGGGTCTGGGTGCGGCTGTTTTGGGACTAGCGGAGGAGATGCTGGGGCATCTCGGCCCTGAAGCTGTTTACGCCGGCGATCTGGCCAATATATCCCTGGGGCAAGGTTCAATTTTGGTTACACCCCTTCAGATAGCCCAAATGACCCAGGCCATTGCCAACGGGGGTGTCTATATACCCTTGCAAATAACAAGGGGGGATTCCCCGCGAGGAGATGCCCCAACGGGGAGAACAGTATTGTCTGGAACAACGGTGGCGGCCCTTGCCACGGCCCTGCAGCGTACTGTGACGGATGGTACTGGAACAGCAGCGGCCTTGTCTTCCTGGACCAGCGGTGGTAAGACGGGTACGGCTGAGACGGGGCTGAAGGATGCCAATGGTCAGGCTATATGCCATGCCTGGTTTGCCGGTTTTGCCCCTCTCCAGGCCCCCTTAATGGCGGTGGTAGTTTTAGTGGAAGAGGGGGGGAGTGGCAGTCAGGTGGCAGCACCGGTTTTTCGGGAAATACTGCAACGCATCATCGCGGAAATACCAGTGGCAGAATTAAAGTATAATTAAGCAGGGCGGCAGGTAAGGAGGGCAGTAATTTCCTTGGCAGAATGAAAATGGCCAGGGGCATTTGTCCTAGACAAGCACAAAGTGGGGTCTAGGGGCATAGGATAAAAAACAGGCCAATTTTTTTCTGAGGAGGTGAAGTAGATGGCCCCACTACCCATAGTGGTATTGGCCCTTTCCCTGGCCAGGGGTTTAATAATACTTGTTTCCTATGTCACAAGCAGCAATGCCTTTCCCCTGCCATTTTCGGAAAAGGAGGAGCTAAGGTGTCTCCAACGGCTGGAACAGGGGGATAAAATTGCCCGGGATCTATTGGTGGAGAGGAATTTGCGCCTTGTGGCCCATATAGTGAAAAAGTTTGATAACACCGGTGAGGATATTGATGATCTTATTTCCATTGGTACTGTGGGCCTCATCAAGGCCATTGATACCTTTGATCGGAAGCAGGGCACCCGCCTAGCCACCTATGCTGCCCGCTGCATTGAAAACCAGATTTTGATGTTTTTGCGCAGTTCCAAAAGGATCAAAAGGGAGGTCTCCCTTTATGAGCCCATAGGCGTAGATAAGGAAGGTAACGAAATAAACCTTATGGAAATTTTGGGCACAGATGCTGATGCGGTGCCGGAACTGATAGAAATAAAGTTTGAAAGGGAGAGGCTGCTGGAAAAGGTAGGGAGGCTTGGTAGTCGGGAAAGAAGGGTTGTGGAGTATCGTTATGGACTTCGGGATGGTATTAAAAAGACCCAAAGGGAAATTTCCCAAATACTGGGCATTTCCCGCTCTTATGTCTCCCGGATAGAAAAAAGAGCCTTGGCCAAATTGGGTAGGGAGTTAGCCCTGGACGAGGTTAGCATGTAGTTTCTGGTTTGTAGGTATTATAAATTATCGAAATGCCGGCCCTCCATTTGGGAACCTTATTGCACCGGAAGGTGGAGTGAATATCCCCTGCGGGCCGGCAATTCACTTTCAGTAGGCCAGCAGGGCCGGCGTTCAAGGTGGCCTAACTGGGCCAAGGCAACAAAGAGCGGGAGTTTACCCTGTGGCTGGGTTAGCCTTACACCGGTTCTGTGTTGATAATGCCGGCGGCCATCCCCAATGTGCTTTAATTGCTCATTTTTTTTGTTCTCCTTGCTGGTGCTTTTCCTATCCCTGGTCATCCTTTGTAAAAGCCCATGCTGTCCCCTCCCCATATTTATTCAATGGTGGAGGCCTGGTTTTATCAATTCCCCTTTTTTCAAGCTGCGGGAAAAACCGGTGGTTGCTTGTATCCACGCCTCAACCGCCATGAAACAGGGGTCCGGTGGGACTTAATTTGTCATTTGTCCCGGGGGCTTGGGGGGAAAATAACTTCTATCAATGAAGGACTCCATGGCGGGTACGGTGGTGATTGTACCCATCTGAAGCAGAAATTGGGCGGTGGCCGCCAGTTCCTGCTGGATCTCTTCGGTAAAGTAGACACCAAAATAGTGATATGCCAAGGCTTTTAGGGCCACGTCGGGGTCCAGACCCGTAACAGTGGAAATTATGTGGCAGGCAGCCTCTGGCTCAGTAATAATAAATTCCGCCGCCTTTTCTAAACCCCTAAGAAGGGCTTCCACCTCTTGGGGGTGTTTTTGGGCAAAGCTGTTGGTGATGAGGGCAAGGACGGGGTATAAATTATCTGTTTCCGCCAATGTTAAGAGTTCCCGGCCCAAACCCTTGGATTCAATTAGGCTGGGAATGGGCTCCCAGATTAACACGGCATCTACTTGTCTGGCGGCCAGGGCTTCGGGCATGTCGCCTGGGTTGAGGTTGACAAGGGTTATGTCCTGGGGATTTAGGTTATATTTCTCCATTAAATGATAATACCCACTGTGGGCCGTGGAACCCAGGGTGATGCCCAGCTGCTTGCCCAAAAGGTCGGGCAAATTCCGCAAGGGGCTATCAAGTGGTACCAGGAGGCGGTGGCGCTGATTGCCACCACCGACGGTGGCTACTATTTTGATGGGAATTCCCCCGGCCGCCGCCAAGACGGCGGGTACATCACCCATAATACCCACATCGGCGTGGCCCGCCGCCAAAACTTCGTTGATCATGGGACCGGAATTGTAGACTTGGGATTCAACCTCCAGTCCCTCGGCTAATAGAAACCCTCCCTTGTCGGCAACTGCTGCAACGGCATTGGCAATGGATGTTTGGTAGGCCAGGCGCAAGGTGGTTTCCTTTCTCTCTCCGCACCCACTAGAGAATAGGAGACAAAGGCAGACAAGTAAAATGGTATAGTATTTCACTTTTTTCCTCTCCTTCATATGGATATGGGAAAGCCTTGGTGAGCATTGGGGCCCAGGTGGCCTAGCAATTTATTCTCCCAAGCCTGCACCGCCCCCATGTGATTTCGTCTAGGGCGGGGGATGTTCACCTGAAAATCGCCAACTATTTGCCCCGGCCGGGGGCTAAGGAGCAGGATCCGATCTGATAAAATAATCGCCTCTTTTACATCATGGGTGACAAATAAGACGGTCTTCTTAGCCCAGCAAATGGCCGTGACTAAATCCTGCAGGCCGCATCTATTTTGATTGTCCAGGGAACAAAAGGGCTCATCCAGAAGCAATACTTGGGGGTTTAAGGCCAAGACCCGGGCCAGGGCAACGCGCTGTTTCATACCGCCGGAGAGTTCGTGGGGATATGAGTTAGCATAGTCCTGCAAACCCACAAGGCCCAGGTAATGGAGGGCCCTTTTCCTACCACTTTTACCCTTGCAGCCCATATTGAGCAGGCCAAAGGCTATATTTTCCCGGGCGGTAAGCCAGGGAAAGAGGGCCGCTTCCTGAAAGACAACCCCCCGATCTGCTCCTGGTTCCCGGATGGGATGCCCCCCAAGGCGAATGGAGCCTTGGCTGGGATGGAGGAAACCGGCAATGAGGTTTATGAGGGTAGTCTTGCCGCTGCCGCTGGGGCCAATGATGGATGTAAATTCTCCGCTGGCCACGGTAAAGGAAATATTTTTGAGGGCCTGGAGGGGTTTTTGCCCTTGGCGATTCTGAAAGGTTTTTTCCACGTTTCTAAGGGATAACATGTTTATTTAACCTCCCTGGTGCTTCCACCCCATCTTTTTATTGTCCTCTCCTCCATGGTGGTAAATACGAACCCCTCTACCAAGAGCCCTGTAAGGGCAATGAGGGAAATGCAGGCAAAGGCGGAGGGATAATCAAGGTTCCAACGGGATTGGTAAATTGCAAAGCCCAATCCACTACCCGTTCCGGCCACCATTTCGGCGGCAATTAAAGCCCGCCAACCATTGGCCAAACCCACCCTTAGTCCCGACAAAATTTGGGGCAGAGAGGCCGGCAGGGCAACCCGAATTAGAATAGTATAATTTTTTGCTCCCAACATGCGGGCGGCCTGGATAAGTATGGGATCGACATTTTTAATGCCGCTGCTGGTGGTGACGGCAATGGGAAAGAAGGCTGCCAAAATTATGATGAAGACGGTGGAGGTAAACCCCAGACCCAGGAGGAGGATGGCCACTGGGATCCAGGCCAGGCTGGGGATTGGTTGCAACAATGTGAGGAGGGGTGTTATTATAGTGTCCAGATACGCAAACCAACCCGTTATAATGCCAACCCCTATACCCAGGAGGGCGGCCAGGGTAAAACCCAACAACCACCTGGAGAGGCTGACACCGACATGTAAAAATATGCTGCTGCCCAAGAGGGGGCTTCCCCATAGGAGCCTAAAAAAATGGAGAATTGTCTCCCCGGGGTTAGGGAAGGGGATGCCCCTTAGGGTCCATACCAGGGTGGCCATAAGCTGCCAAGCAAGAAGTAACAGTAAATAGGGTATAGCCTTCCTTGTTTGGGGATGGATCCCGGCCCAAAGGGAATATGAACTGGGGGGATGTTTTCCCTGCCAATTTTTCTTTTGCACTGACTAACCTCCTTTGGCTAGATATTCCCCTCATCGCTTCTAATAGGATATGCAGACCCCAGGGAAAGTGACAAAGGGCAAATTATCCCCATGGACCTAAATCACGGGTTACTATTATCTGGTGGTTACCATTTTTCCTTCGGTTTTCCCCCTGTCTATGGTATAATTGAACCTGAATTCTTGGGATAGGAGAATATACCATGTGGAATATGCTGTGCCCGCGTCTTTATGTAGATTCGATTTTTGCCATACCCATAGATGCCCTTTGGCAGAGGGGTATTCGGGGTTTAATCTTTGATGTGGACAACACATTGACCGGCTGGAGGGGGAGGGAACTTGATGCCAAAACCCTAGAGTGGTTTGCTGGGCTGCTGGAAAAGGGATTTAAGATTTGCCTTGTTTCCAATAGTGGCCAGCGGGAGAGGGTTAGGGACTTTGGTCGTTTATTGGATGTCTGCGCCATACCCAGGGCCTATAAACCCATGGGGCGAGCCTTTTTGGCGGCCCTAAATAATCTTGAAACAGAGGTGGAAAGTACTGCGGTGATAGGGGATCAGATTTTCACCGATGTTTTGGGTGGCAACCGCTTGGGTCTCTACACAATCCTTGTGGTTCCCCTGAGTAAGAATGAATTTATTGGGACCAAGTGTGTGCGGCTTTTGGAACGGTTGGTAATTAGGGTCTTAAGGCGCCGCAAGCTACTAAAGGATAAAATTTAAATTGCCCGGGGGGCCTGTGATTTGGGAAAATCATAGGCCCCTTAAATTTATGCATCTTTTAGCAGGAAAAAACAGCCTTATGTGGAAATTTAGCATTATATGAAAAGGTTCTGGGGGAAAAGTGGGGAATGGGGAGAAAGGGTTGGGGGGATATCCCCCGTGTCAATCTTTATGAATATAATATTGATCTGGATCTTTTACATAGTGTCCCTTACTCAACGGTACGGCAGCATCGGGTGATACCCATAGAAAGAAAAGGGGATGAGATTACCCTGGGAATGGTTGATCCCCTCAATGTAATAGCCAGGGATGAAATTTATTTGCTGACGGGGGCCAGGGTCCGGCCCGTTATCATCGGTGAGGAAGAATTTAACCAGATACTCAGCTGGCATTTTGGGGTCCGGGAGGAAATGGATAGGGTTGTCGAGGTTTTCCGGGAAGAACGGGAAGCCTATATGGAGGATGGCATCCTTTCTCCGGAGGATTTAAGGGATATTGTGGCCGGGGCTCCTGTTGTCCAAGCTGTTAATTCCCTCTTTGCCCAAGCGGCCGGCGAGGGGGCCAGTGATATTCACCTGGAAATCCAGGAGAAAAATCTGCGCATTCGTTATCGGGTTGATGGGGTCCTTTTGGAGGCCCTTTGCCTACCGGGCTATGTTTATGCCCCCATCCTAACCCGCATTAAGATCATGGCCGGCATGGATATTGCAGAAAGGCGCCTGCCCCAGGATGGACGCATACGAATACAACTGGGTGGTAAGGAATTAGACATGCGGGTTTCTACCCTCCCGACCGTGATGGGGGAAAAAATGGTCATCCGCCTCCTGGATAGTGCTAGCCTTCCTTTGCATTTCGACCAACTGGGTTTTTCCCAGTTCAACCTCCAGAAATTTAAGAATATGATCCAGCGCTCCCATGGCATGGTTTTGGTTACCGGCCCAACGGGTTCGGGCAAGACCACCACCCTTTACTCTGCCCTGCGGGAGCTTAACGTTGCTAGCCATAATATTGTAACCATAGAAGACCCCATTGAATACCGTTTACGGGGCGTAAACCAGGTGCAGATAAATACCAAGGCTGGTTTAACCTTTGCCCGGGGCCTGCGCTCTATTTTGCGCCAGGATCCCGACATTATTATGGTGGGGGAAATACGGGATGGGGAAACAGCTGATATTGCTGTGCGTTCCGCCCTCACCGGACATTTAATTCTCAGTACCCTTCATACCAACGATGCCACCGGGGCCTTAACCCGCCTTTTGGATATGGGGGTTGAGCCATACCTAATTGCTTCCTCCGTTGTGGGCATTATTGCCCAGCGGTTGGTTCGGCTAATCTGTTCCCATTGCCGTAGTCCCCGGGAAATTGCCCCCGGAGACAGGGTGAGGGTAACCTTGGGTGTTGAAGATCAGGCACCCCTAACCCTCTATCGGGGTCAGGGGTGTAAGCATTGCAATTACACCGGCTATCGGGGGCGGATGGCCATCCACGAGGCCCTAATAATGGACCAAGAACTGGAACAACTAATCTTGCGCAAGGCCCCCAGGGAGGCCCTGCGCACCACAGCCAGGAAGGCAGGCCTGGTTTCCCTCCTTGAAGATGGCTTTAGTAAAGTACTGGCGGGTAAAACCACCTTGGAGGAGGTCTTGCGTGTGGCCTCCTAGGGGGAGGGGGGCCAAAATTTTGAAGGGATTATTTTATGATGACACCTTCTTTCATCTATCGGGCCCGCAACCAAAGGGGAAAAAGAATCAAGGGTACCATTGAGGCCGACAGTATTCACCAAGCGGTGAGCAGGTTAAGGGAGAAGGGCTATCTTGTAACGGATATCAGAGCCCAGAGGCCGGGTATTGGGCTGGGTGGTGGATTGCCCTTTCGGCGCGGGGGATCCAGTGGCGAGCTGGCCCTGTTCTGCCGCCAACTGGCAACCATGTCGACGGCTGGTTTGGAACTGGCGCCCACCCTAAGGATCATAAAGGAACAGCACCCAAACCCCCGTCTGCGGCGGGCGGTGTCTGTGTTGGAAGGGGATTTAAGTGGGGGCAGCTTGCTATCCGAGGCCCTGGGGAGGCAGCCCCGAATTTTCCCTCCTGTCCTAGTACATATGGTGAAGGCCGGGGAAACGGGAGGAATATTAGACGATGTCCTGGACTGGATGGCCCACTACTTTGAGCGGGAACAGAGGCTTCAGGAAAAGATAAGGGGGGCCCTAACCTATCCGGGGGTTGTTACCTTGGTTTCCCTGGCCGCCGTCTTTTTTCTAGTGGCCTTTGTTCTTCCCAGCTTTACTAACCTTTTTCTTGCTTCTGGCTTGTCCCTGCCCTGGCCGACCCGGCTACTCCTGGGGGCCAGCCGGCTTATAAGTGGAAGCTGGTATTGGCTTGTCGGGGGCACCTTGCTAATATTGCTAGCGCTGTACCTGTATCTCCAAACGGAGGGAGGTAGCCTTTGTAAGGATCGCCTCTTGCTGACCTTGCCCGGGGTGGGTTCCGTCCTGCTACAGGTTGACCTGGCCCGAATTTGCCGTACCACGGGAACCTTGTTGGCCGCTGGTGTCCCCCTCCTGACTGCCTTGAGCGTGGTAAAGAACACTGCGGGCAACCGGGTTATAACCCAGGCCCTAAAGGAAGTGGAAGTAGGAGTGCAAAAGGGGTTGAGTCCCTCTGACCTTTTCGCGGCTAATTCCATTTTTCCCCCCATGGTGGTCCAGATGGTTACAGCGGGGGAGAAAACAGGAACCCTCCCCAGGATGCTGGTCCAGGTTTCTGCCTATTATGAGCAGGAGGTAGACTTCATCCTGGCGCGTTTTTCTTCCCTTTTGGAACCGGTCTTGGTGCTTTTGGTGTCTGGAATCGTGGGTTTTATTGTAATCAGCATCATGCTGCCCCTCATCAGTTTGGTAACTGTCTTGGGATAAAATTACTTTGACTTGGGGAAGGAGATGGAGCTGTGCTGGGGAAAAGCATTGCCCTTGTTAAGAAACAAAGGGGTTTTACCCTGGTGGAAGTGATGATAGTACTGGTTATTATTGGTATTATTGCCGCCATCGCAGTGCCTAAACTCTCGGGCTTTACCACCCGGGCCAAAAGGCAGGCCTGTGAAGCCAATATAAAGGCCATTGAGACAGCCGTTGCCGCCTATTCGGCTGCTCAGGATGGGGATATCCCCGGGGATTTGGGGGACATTGGCGAGTATCTTCGTGAAAAACCCAAATGTCCCCTTGGGGGAGAATATACAATCCAGGGAGATGGTAGTGTCTCCTGTAATCATGGGGGAGAAACCCATGAGGGTTAATCCCTTTTTGGGGGCCTTGTTCCCATGGGGCATTTCTTTTTCTTCATAGTAGGTACAATTTTGGGCAGCTTTTTAAATGTCTGCATCCACCGTCTCCCCCGGGGGGAATCACTGCTCTTTCCCGCATCCCATTGTCCATACTGTGGACAGCGGCTGAAATGGCGGGATCTAGTTCCCCTACTGAGCTATATTATTTTGCGGGGAAGCTGCCGCCATTGCCAAAAACTCATATCCCGCCGCTATCCCCTCTTGGAACTGGTGATGGGCCTCCTCCTGCCGACCCTTTATTTTACCCTTCCCCCCGTTGATTTTTTCCCCGCTACAGCTGTTACAGCCCTTGTGCTGGTGGCAACCTGTACTGACTTAAAGGAGGGTATTATTCCCGATGCCGTTGTTTTGCCGGCCCTGGGGATGGGGATCCTTTATTCGGCCCTTTTCCCCCCCAATACCCTATGGGAAAGTGTTGCCGGAGCCCTACTGGGGGGCGGGGTGTTAACGACAATCGCCCTTCTCAGCCGTGGGGGGATGGGGGGAGGGGACATTAAACTCATGGCGGCCCTGGGGGCCTGGCTGGGCCTAGGGCGGGTGCCCTTAATTCTCTTTTTATCCTTTCTAGGGGGTGGAATGGGGGCCCTGGGCCTGCTTTTCTTGGGGATCAAGGGTAGGCGGGATACGGTGGCCTTTGCCCCCTACATTGCCGCTGCTGTCATTGTTAGCCTTTTTTGGGAGAGGCAGCTCCTTGCCTGGTATTTCCGGCTTTGGTATTGAGGCTGGCCTGGGTGGGGGTGGACCTGGTCCGCAGCCATTACCCCCCGTTGGCTTGGCAGCAGGGATGGGAAAAGGAGGGGAAAATGGCTTCTGCCGGCTATACTTTAATTGAGGTAATAATTGTCCTTCTACTCCTTTCAATTTTGGCGACCATTGCTTGGCCCGCCCTAGAAGTGAGTTTGGGAAGGTTTCTATTGGAGGAGGCCGCCCAGCAATTGGCCAGGGAAATTCGGCAGACTCAACAGCGGGCAGTTGTTCGGGAGGAATCCTTCTGGCTGACATTTATCTTAAAGTCACAATATTGTCTCATTGTTGACTCCAGTGGAAAGAGGGTTACCTTTACCCTTCCGACCGGGGTCAAAATAGAGCATACAACCTTTCCCAATAATGAGGTTACCTTTCACCCCTCGGGTGCTCCCTCCCGGGGAGGAACCATAACCCTGATAAATGAAAGGGGAGAAAAGATGTATGTCATGGTTACCGTCGGTGCCGGCCGGGTGCGGGTGGCAAAGGAACTGTAAAATCATGGGGGTCTTGTCCGGGGAAAGGGGGATGACCCTGATAGAAGTGCTGGTGGCGCTGGTACTGGTGGCGATAATTTTGCTTCCCCTGATTGGCAGTCTCACCACCGGCTTTTTGGCAACCCGGGAAGGGGAACGCATAGCCATTGCCACATCCCTGGCCCAGGGGGAAATGGAAGGGCTTCTGGGCGGTTTTAATAGGCCACAAGAGGCGCCGGCTGATTATAGGATAAACACCCGGATAGAGGATAACGGGGATGGGACCGAAAACATTATTGTAGTTGTTGGTTGGGGTGATGAGGGGGCAAAGGAAAAGGAGATTAGGCTGCAGTGCTGTCGAAAAAGGTGATAAAAGGGCTTGCGGGGGAGGGGGAAAAGGGGTTTGCCCTCCTGGAAACGATAATCGCGGCTGCCCTCTTGAGTATGGTTTTTGCTACCATTGCTCTATATTATACGACAACTGTAAGCCTGTGGAGGCGAAATAATGATCAAACAGAGGTCCAGCAACAGGTCCGGGTAGTCTTGGCGGAGTTGGTACCTGATCTGCAGCAGACCTTATCCTTGAAATATCGCACTCCCCTTGATAAAACTTGGCGGGATTTAAGCGCAGGTGGTACCTGTGAGCTAAAAAATGGTGGGGAAGTGAGTTTGGGGATTCCCCAGTTAACAGCGGGGGAACCGATATTATCGGTGCGTTACTATCTACAGGGTAATTCCCTTATCCGTGACACCGGAGGACACAACCCCATTGCCCTGTATATTGACCAGGTGCAATTTAAAGCCCCGGCAGGTTCGGAAGGTCTGTTGGAGATCAGCGTGGAGGCTGTAAAAGAAGGGGCTAGAGCAAAGATGGTGACATCTGCCTATTTACGAAACCTCCGGAAGGGAGGTTGAAGGGGTGAAGGTGTTAGAAGGGGAAGGGGGGAGTGCCCTAATATTTACCCTGCTGGTGTTGCTGGTGGTAACACTGCTCAGTACTGGCCTCTTAACAATGGCCCAGGTTGAAACCCGCATGGCTTTTTATCAATATCGCAGCACGGCGGCCTTTTACTTGGCCGAGGCTGGGCTGGAAAAGATGGCCGCCCTCCTGGCCCTGGAGCCCCACCATAGGGAGGGTTTCAGGATCAAGTGGGATGGGGGAGGGGAGACGGAGGTTAGTATAGTTGAGGAAGGTGATTATTTAAGGGTCACCTCCCGGGGGATGAAGGAAGGTGTACAAAGAAGCCTGGCAACCCGTTTTCAGCTGGTTGACCATAGGCCTCTCATTGCCATTGGGGAGACAATTATGTGTGCGGGTGACTTCCATGTTATTTTGCCGCCCGGTTTGGAGGGATTCCCCCGGGTAGAGGGAGGGGTTTTGTGCAGCGGGGAGGCCCAGATCCCCCAGGGCATGGATATTTCCCTGAAAATGGAGGATTTCACCTTTCCCCCAATGGCTGACTGGGAATTATACCGGCGGGAGTTAAAGGGGCAGAGTCTAAGACCGGATGAATTAGCTGGACAAAGGGAACTGGAAGGTTTTATTTATGTTGACGGGGATGTTGAACTAACAGAGGAAGGGGACGGCATTGCCGGCAGTGCAGTCCTTATGATAACCGGCAGCTTGGTAGTTTCGGGGGATGCTGCTTTGGAAGGGAATTTTGTTATTATGGCCGCCCAGGGGATCTTTTTGACCGGAATTACAAGGGTGAAGGGTTTGTTGTATACCCCCGGAATGTTTTGTTGCATAGGTGGCGAAGATGGGTATATTAGCGGCAAGGTTTGGTCTGGTGGAGGGGTTGAACTGGGGGGTGGGATAAAGATAGGGGGACACGGTGGGAAGGAGGATGAATTGCTCCACAACCTACCACCCACCTTGGTGTTGGAAAAGATGTGGTACCGTGTGACGAGGTCCTATCTGATCCAATAGTTGCCAAGCAAATGGTTATGGGGAAACAATTATGAAGGGGGTAGAAGAATGGCGAAGTTAAAGAATTACATGGAAGAGGTGGTAAGGCGCGCCCTGGATAGATTTTTGGCGGATAATCCTGGTATATGCGGTTGTGAAAAATGCAAGATGGACATGGCTGCCCTGGCCCTCAATGAGCTTCCACCCCGTTATATAGTAACTGACCGGGGGCAAGTCTTTGCCAAGGTATCCCAATTGGAATGTCAGTTTGAAGCTGACGTCCTCATGGCCATCATGCGGGCAGTGGAGAAGGTGGCGGATAACCCTCGCCATTGAGGCCGGAGGCCGCTGTGGGAAGGGAAGGCGAACGAAGGGATGGGAATTTTTCGCAGGAGTCATATTGGCGTTGATATTGGGGGGGCCAGCATAAAGGTTGTAAAACTTCGGCTTAGGTCCTCCCAGATCCAGGTTGTCAAGGCTGGGCTGATAGAAACACCACCGCGGGCCTATTCTGCAGGTGCCATAGTGGATCCCCCCTTACTGGCGAAGGCCCTTGGGGAACTTTGGCGCAAGGTGGGGTTGGGGAAAAAGAAACCGGTTTTGCTTGCCCTAAGTGGCCCCCGGGTATACTACCGCATGCTTACCATGCCCATTATTCCCCAGGAGGAATTAAAAAAAGCCCTGGAATGGGAGCTGGAGGACTACTTGCCCTTTTCCGCCCAGGAGGCGGTCTTTGCCTGTCTTTCCCCGGGGAATGGAAAGGCTTCAGAAACCAGGCTGGGAAAGCACCTCCTTATTGCGGTAGAGAAGGAAATTGTCGCGGGTTATCTCAAGGGTTTGACCCTATCAGGTTTGGAAGCCAAGGTTTTGGAACCGAAACCACTGGCCCTGCTTAGGACAGTGGACCAGGGGGAAGTGGTCTCCCTATACGTTTTAATTGAGTACAAATACATAACATTTATTATTTCTACCCCGGGGAAAATACCATTTATTAGGGTTGTCCCTTGGGAGATCCCGGTCAGGAAAGGCTCCCCTTTGTCTGTTACCAGGGGGGAGCTCCTCCAGGAATGTAAAAGTACCCTACAATATTATCAGGCCCATGGCCTGGGTGATGCCCCCCAACGGCTGGTCCTTTACTCCGACAAGGAAATAGATAATTGTTCCCTTCTAAAGGAACTTGCCGCTGGACTTGGCCTACCGGCCCAGTGGGCTGGCTTGGGCAAAACAAAATTGACCTGGCTTGCGGAAATACCTGAGGAAGAAAGGTTCTTGTTTGCCGCAGCCATCGGCTTAGGTCTGCGGGGGGTGGTGGCCAATGGCGGGTATTAACCTTTTGCCTGCCGATTACAACTTGCAGCGCCGGGGTAAAAGGCGGCAAAGGTTGGCTATGGTAGCAGGGGCAATTGTCATCTGCCTCTTGGGAATTTGCCTAATTGCTTCCCACATACGGCTAGGGGCTTACCGGGCCCGGCTAAGGGAACTGCAGTTTGAGCATAATCAACTCCCTAACTTGGAGCGGGCCCGGGAATTAGAAAAAAAGATGCTTGTCCTTGAGGAGCGGCGGGAAGTCCTGGCAGAATTGGAAGGGACCCGCCTCCCCTGGCCAGCCCTTTTGCGGGAAATTAGGGGCCTTGATTTGCAAGGAATTACCCTCAGGAGAATATCCTTCGCGGCGGATGGGGGGGTAGTCCTGGAGGGTAGGGTAACGGGGCTCCCCGCTCTGGCCACATTTTTGTCCAAATTAACTGCTCTGCCAAGTTTGGCAACTGTGGACCTTAATTATTTGCAGGTGGATAAAGAGGGTGGCTGGACCTTTGATATCCAAGGATGGGTAAGGACGGGGGGGAAGGGAAGGTGTTGAACGCCGCCCTGACGAAAAGGGAAAAATACCTTTTACTCTCATTGTTGCTGGTCCTCCTTGCCGTTGGTGGTCATCATTTCCTTTATCGGCCCCTCAGGACCCAGCTCAACAGCTTGCAGGCTGCGGTGCGGGAGGAGGAAGAAATCCTTGCCAAGAATAAAGGGCTGCTGGTCGAGGAGGGAAATATGGCGGCGACCTATGGGCAGGTGGATGAATCTTACCGGGAACTGGTGAATTTACTTCCCCACGATAAGTCGGAGCCGACCCTGCTTTTATTTTTGGCCGAGGCCCTTTCGGCTAATGATTTGGCTTTGCAATTCCTAGAGTGGAATGAAACAAGGGAAGAGGGTAAACTAACGGTTTATTCCTTGCAAATAGGGGTGAGGGGCGGCTACGGGGATATTGCCGGTTTTTTGGAATTACTGGCGGAGTTTCCTCGCTTTGTCAGGCTCCAGGCCCTCGATTTATTTTTGCCTGCCGGTACTGAAGGGGTGGAGGCGGATATATCCCTGGAGGTTTTCTCCCTTCCCCATCCCGCGGGGGAGGATTAGGCGGGCCTGGGGGAGGTTAATTGGCCGGAAATGGGTTATAATAGTTGTATTCGGACGGGTATTTTTACCAGGAGAAAGTAGTGGAGGTGGTTTTTTTGTTTACCGTGGGGGAGCTCCAGGAGATATTGGCCGTAGCCCTGCAGGAGGGCGGTGACTTTGCGGATGTTTTTACGGAGGAAAAGGTGAGCAATTCTGTGGTATGTGAAGATGATTTAATCGAAAGGGTTAATTCCGGTTTGGAAGCCGGTGTTGGTATCCGGGTGCTTTCGGGTCAATCAACCGCCTATGTATACACCAATGACCTCAACCTTTCTGCAGTTAAGAAGGCTGCCCATGTGGCAAGTAAGGCAGCCAGTGACAAGGTTAAGGGAACCACGGTGGTTGATCTTTGTCGCCAAAAACCCAGGACAGTATTTGAAATATTACGCCAGCCAGAGGATGTACCCATCGATGAAAAGGTGGAGGCTGTAATAAAGGGCAATAGGAGTGCCCGGGCGCTTGATGAGCGAATTGCCCAGGTCATGGTCAGCTATGGTGATGTGGTACAGAGGATTCAGGTGGCCAACAGCATGGGTGATTTAGTTGAGGATGAGCGGGTTCGCACCCGTTTTGTTGTGCATGTTGTGGCCCAGGAGGGGAGCCTAATTCAGACCGGTTATGAGGCCATAGGCGGCCTAACGGGGTTTGAGCTGGTGAGGGGGGATGAGCCAGAACGACTGGCCGAAATTGCCGCCCGCCAGGCGCTATTAATGCTGGGGGCTAAACCAGCTCCTTCGGGGAGGATGCCGGTGGTGATGGCGGCGGAGGCGGGGGGTACCATGGTGCATGAGGCTTGTGGCCATGGTTTGGAGGCGGATTTGGTTCAGAAGGACCTCTCTGTTTATACAGGCAAATTAAAGGAAAGGGTCGCTGCCGAAATTGTTACTATTATTGATGATGGAACCTTGCCCAATAAGTATGGTTCCTTTAGCTTTGATGATGAGGGTACACCCTCGGGGCGCAATGTTCTTATCAAGGATGGGATTCTCACCTCATATATGTACGATCGCCTGAGTGCCCGCCAGGATGGACACCCTTTAACGGGCAATGGCAGGCGCCAATCCTTTGCCCACCGTCCCATTCCCCGCATGACCAATACCTATATTGCTCCTGGGAATACAGACCCAGGGGAAATAATTGCCCAGACCAAGAAGGGCCTCTTGGTCAAAAAGATGGGTGGTGGTCAGGTAAACCCCACCACCGGTGATTTTGTCTTTGACGTATCCGAGGCCTACCTCATTGAAAATGGCCGGATCACCATCCCTGTCCGGGGTGCCACCCTGACGGGCAATGGGCCAGAGGCCCTGCGGGAAATTGAATTGGTGGGTAGCGACCTGGGTTTTGCCATCGGCACCTGTGGCAAGGAGGGACAGGGGGTGCCAGTTTCTGATGCCCAACCGACGATACTAATTAAGCAGTTGATAGTGGGCGGGACGGGGCAATAGGGGGGCTTTGCGCCGCACAGGGGAGACTTGCCCTTTTGCGCCCCAACATTTTTGTCCTGATAAGAGGGTTTGCATTTTGGGGGTATTTATTGGACTTAGTTGGGAGGTTGGATGATGAAAAATGAAGAGATTGCCCACTGGGCGGTGGCACAGAGCCAGAAACAGGGGGCAGAATTGGCGGAGGCATTCTTGCTCAGGGACAAATCCTTTAGCGTGCGGGTAAGGCAAGGGAAGGTGGAGTCCATCGAGCAGGCTGAGGAAAGGGGCCTGGGTATTAGGGTTTTAGTTGGTGAACGAATGGGGTTTGCCTATACCTCCTTTTTGGCCAAAGGGCCGGTAGAGAAGACTGTTTCCCAGGCCATTGCCAATGCGGCCAAAACCGCCGCTGATAAAAATAATGCCCTGCCGGCTTCGCCGGCAAGGATACCGGAACTTGTACTTTATGATCCCAAGATTGTGGCCACGCCAGTGGAAGAAAAGATTAGGGTCGCCAAGGCCGTGGAGGAGGCTGCCTTTGCTGCTGACCCCCGGGTAATTAAAACTGAACATGCCAGCTATGGAGATACGGTCTATGAGGTCAGCATTGTCAATTCCCGGGGTGTAGATGTGAATTACAGGGGTTCCTTTTGCGGCGGCTCCGTGTGGGTGGTGGCCCGGGAAAATGGTGATACCCAAACTGGTTCTGGCATGGACTATGTACTCGATTTTGCTGATTTAAAACCTGAGGTCATCGGCCAGGAGGCCAGCCAAGAGGCGGTGGCAATGCTGGGGGCGAAAAAGGTCTCTTCCCAAAGGGTGCCCCTTGTCATGCCGCCCCGGGTTGCGACCCAGTTTTTGGGAGTGCTTGCCCCGGCCCTAAGTGCAGAGGCTGTGCAAAAGGGTCGCTCCCTCCTGGCGGGTAAATTAGGGGAAATGGTGGCATCCCCAAGGGTAACCTTAATAGATGATGGAACATTGCCCCGGGGAATCAATTCCAGTCCAGTGGATGGGGAAGGTGTTCCCTCTGGCAGGACGGTGTTGATAGAAGGGGGGCAATTACAGACCTACCTTTACAATACCTATACCGCCAGCAAGGATGGTACCGACTCAACGGGCAATGCTTCCCGTCCTTCCTATCGGGGCACCCCGGAAATTGGACCAAGCAATCTTTACCTTGAGGCCGGGGATTGTAACCAAGGGGAATTGCTTAAGGATATTGCCCAGGGATTTTATCTTCTGGAGGTTTTGGGTATGCATACGGCTAATCCCATTTCCGGGGATTTCTCCGTTGGTGCAGCCGGGATCTGGATTGAAAAGGGAGAGTTGGCTTATCCCGTTCGGGGTGTGGCCGTGGCCGGTAATATTTTAGATCTATTTCGTGGTGTTGAAGCCCTGGGCAATGACCTCCGTTTTTATTTGGGTTATGGCTCCCCCAGTATACGCTTTGGTCCCATGGCGGTTAGCGGGGAGTAAAAGGTGGTTTCCCCGCCTTTAATACCAGGACAAACCCTTGCGCTGGCTTTAATTTGTGTTAGGAGGGAAGGTGATGGGATTTGCCGGTACGCCTAAAGAAACTGCGCCGTAGGCTGGCAGAGACCAATTTAGATGGCTTACTCATAGGCAATAGGGAAAACTGCCTGTACATGAGTGGTTTTACCGGTAGTGAGGGCTGGTTATTGGTGACCAGGGACAGGGCCTTCCTCTGTGTTGATTTTCGGTATGTGGGGCAGGCTCGGGAGGAGGCCGGGGGGTGGGAGGTTGTGGAATATCGGCGGCCCTTTACTGGGACCCTTTCCCAGCTTGTCGTGGACACTGGCCTAAAGACACTTGGTTTTGAAGAGGAACATATTAGCTATCAGATTTATCAAAGGTTAGTGGACAAGGTTCAGGGGGTCCAATGGTTTCCCGTCAGCGGTTTGGTGGAAACCCTCCGGATGCGAAAGGATGCTACAGAAATAGAAAGTATCAAAAGGGCGTCTCGGTTGGATGATCTGGCCTTTGAACATATTATTAAATACCTGGAGCCGGGCCGTCGGGAAAAAGAGGTGGCCTTGGAATTGGAATTCTTCGCCCGCCGGCGCGGCGGGGAAGGGGCCAGTTTTGATATAATAGTTGCCTCCGGTCCCCGAGCTGCGCTGCCCCACGGGGTTGCCAGTAAGAAGTTGATCCAGGCAGGGGAATTTGTTATTATGGACTTTGGGACCATAGTTAATGGCTATCATTCGGATTTTACCCGGACTGTAATCGTAGGGGAAGCAACGGCGAAACAGACAGAAGTCTATGAGGTTGTCCTGGAGGCCCAACGGGCCGCTGTGGCGGCCCTGGCCCCGGGGGTAACCGCCGGTGAAATTGATGCCCTTGCCCGGCGGGTAATCAACGACAGGGGGTTTGGTGCCTTTTTTGGCCATGGGCTGGGCCACGGTGTGGGTTTAAATATCCACGAAGGCCCCAACCTGTTCCCTGGGGCGGACACGGTTTTACTTCCGGGAATGCTTGTTACCATAGAGCCGGGGATTTATATTCCCGGCTGGGGTGGAGTGAGGATTGAAGACTTGCTGCTGATAACTGAAACTGGAAGCGAAGTTTTGCATCGGTCTACCCGTGAACTTATAAGAATACAATAAATGGGGAGGAACCGCCAGTGATTTCAACCAATGATTTTAAGACTGGGATGACCATTGAGCTGGATGGGGAAGTATATACGGTAGTATATTTTCAGCATGTTAAGCCGGGCAAGGGTGCCGCCTTTGTTCGCAGCAAACTGAAGAATATTCGCACGGAGGCGACCATTGACAAAACCTTTCGGGCCGGGGAAAAGGTTAGCCGGGCCCATGTGGAAAGAAGGGAGATGCAATACTTATATCGTTCGGGGGAATTTTTGGTCTTTATGGACACTGAAAGCTTTGAACAGATTAATTTTCCCCAGGAAGAATTGGGAGATACCATTAGCCTTCTCAAGGAGAATATGCTCATCTATGTTATGGAATACAAGGGGGATGTCATTGGTATAGAACTGCCGAATTTTGTTGAATTGGCCATTACGGAGACTGAACCGGGAATTAGGGGAGACACAGTATCTGGAGCGACTAAAAGGGCCGTATTGGAAACCGGGGCCGAGGTGTTGGTTCCCCTTTTTATTGAGGAAGGTGATGTAATTAGGGTTGATACCCGCTCTAGAGAATACATGGAACGGGTTTAACTCCAGGTGTTATTTTTGCATTCCTGTGTTATACTATAACTATCAAATTGGTAAAGCAAGGAAGGGAGGAGTGTCACATGCGGGAGCTCATGGAAAGGATTGCCTACTTACAGGGGTTGGCTGAAGGCCTGGACCTCAAACAGGATACTGGGGAAGGGAAGATTTTGGGGGGAATACTGGAAGTTTTGGCTGAAATAACCGCTGAGATGGAAGAAATAGCCGGTGACTACCAGGATCTGGAGGAGTATGTAGGCGCCGTTGATGAAAGCCTGGGAGAACTGGAGGACGACTATTACGACGATATCGAGGGCATTGGCCATGAGGATGGGGAGTACATCGAGGTTGAATGTCCTGAATGTGGGGAAACGGTCTTCTTTGAGGAGGGGGCCCTTGACGAAGATGAAGAGACAATAATTGAAATAACCTGTCCCAATTGTGGCGCTGTTGTCTTTAGCACCGAAGATGACGATTTTGACTATGAAGACTATGACTATGATTATGAAGATGACTATGAAGATGGGGATGATGATGAAGACGACGATGCAGAATTAGAAGAATTTGAAGCCAAGGATGAGGCAGTTGGGGATGCTGAAATAGATTTTTAAAATATCCCTTCAATTTGTGAGGCAATTAAGTGGGGCGGCCAGGAGCCGCCCTTTTTTATGTGCGCCCGGCATGGATGCAATCTAAAGGGTGCAAGTCCCGAACCCGCCCGGTAGTGGGAAGGGAATAGCCGAACACCAAGGGTATCCATCGCGAGGTGGAATCTGAAGGAAGGTGTAGGCAAACCCCCGGTCTGACGAATAGAAACCACATAAGGCTGTAAGCAAGGGTAAGACTGCTTAACAAGTCAAAGCCCAATAACTACACGGAATTGCCCGCAGTAAATGTGGCAGAGCGGAAGGGCCGAACCATCGGGGGTGAGGGTCAATGACAGTCACTGCAAGTGGCCTAGTAAAACACGGACAACTTCGATATGAAGACTATCTGCAAAAGGTATCCGCGGAACGGAAAGAATATGCAGTAGTGTGCGCGCCACCCAAGATGACCAAAACCGACATCACCAACACCACCAAACAGACCGTAGGACTGCTGGAGCAAATATTAACCCGAGACAATCTAAACCGTGCCTACAAGCGGGTAAAGAAGAACAAGGGTGCCGGTGGCATCGACGGCATGAAAGTTGAAGGACTTCTTCCATACCTTCGCGAACACCGGGAAAAGCCATATGCCAAGTCCTGTCCCCTTCTTTGAAGAACAGTTTTCAAACAACAGC
The DNA here is from genome assembly GCA_012518435.1 of Bacillota bacterium. Taxonomy (GTDB): domain Bacteria; phylum Bacillota; class DTU030; order DTU030; family DTU030; genus JAAYTH01. Next base: position 39,814 of record JAAYSG010000037.1, on the reverse strand, counting down.
TTTGGCTTCCGACCAAGAAGGAGCGCCCACGGGGCGCTACAAAAGGCCCGGGCCGACATCACAGAAGGATATCGCTTCGTGGTAGACATGGACCTGGCAAACAAGCAGGAGTTATGGTGGAGGGAATATTTGAAGACAGCCCAGAAGGTGTACCCCAAGGCGGCCCGCTGCGAAGAAATTTGACAAGGAGCAGTGCCAGTGGATAATATTGGGAGGGGGTGAACACCAGTGAGCAGGGGATTTTCGGCAAAACCCTTCTTAAAATGGGCGGGGGGCAAAACACAGTTATTGGCGGAGTTATCCCGAAGATTGCCGGCGCAAATAAAGGAATCAAAAACCATTAGCACCTATGTGGAACCTTTTTTGGGGGGAGGGGCCTTCTTCTTTTACCTTCAAGAAATGTTTGCACTGGAAAATGTGTATTTAATGGATATTAACAAGGAACTGATGCTGGCTTACAAGGTGGTGCAACGGGAACCGGAGGCCTTAATTTCTCATTTAGACCGGCTGGAGGAAGAGTATTTATGCTTGGATACTTCTGGTAGAAGGGAACTATACTATCAAATTAGGCAACAATATAACCGACAAAGGTTGACCTTTGATTATGGGTCTTACGGAAAAGACTGGAGCCGGCGGGCCAGTCAGTTAATATTTTTAAACAAGACTTGCTTCAATGGTTTATTTAGGCAGAATAAAAGAGGTGAATTTAATGTCCCCCACGGGCGTTACAAAAAACCTGCCATTTGTGCTGCAGCCAACATCAGGGAGGTGAGTAAAGCACTGGCGGGGGTAAATCTGCTCTGTGCAGATTTCCTCTCCTCTGAAGCCTATGTCCAGGCGGGCAGTCTGGTCTATTTCGATCCGCCCTATAGACCATTGACAAGGACGGCAAGGTTTACAAGTTATACCGGGGGGGATTTTACCGATGAAGACCAGATCCGCCTGGCCAAGTATTTCCGAAAGTTGGACCAAAGGAATGCATTTTTACTTCTTAGCAACTCTGATCCGGTGGCAAGGGATCCCCGGGATGATTTTTTCGACCATTTATATCGGGGTTTTCGCATGGAGCGGGTTTTTGCCAAGCGAAATATAAACTGCCATGGAAAGAAAAGGGGTGAAATTACGGAATTAATCATCAGGAATTATTAACATAAAATGGGGTTCTATCCTTGAGTTTCGTCGTAGATGGCTGTCCACAAATGGGGGACAGTTTTTTTATTTTATTTTCATAATTTTGCCAGGAGGATAATATCTATAGAAGGGAAGGGGGGGTTTTTGTGTCTGCTCTGGCGCTGCTGGACGGGGGGGTTAGGGGGAAGGTTTTGGATCTGGAGCAAATCTTGGTCACCTTGGCGGTGCCGATCCGTAATATCCTAAAGAAGATTCCCCGGGATACTTGGGCAAAGGTGGAGGAAATTCGCCTGCGGCAAAATAGACCCCTTATGCTGGTATTGGCCCAAGGGGATTGTTTCCTTGGCCCCCAGGGGGGGATGGCTTCCTCAGCCCCTGGGGCCTATATTGTAACGGGGGATGACATGACAAGGACCTTAGAACTCATGAGTGGCTGTTCCATTTACAGTTTTGCCGAGGAACTGCGCCAAGGTTTTTTAACCCTGGAGGGTGGACACCGGGTGGGGCTCACCGGGAGGGTGGTTCTGGAAAAGGGGCGGGTAAGGCTGTTAAAGCATGTTACCGGTATGAATATACGCCTAGCCAGGGAGTTACCCGGTGTGGGCGACAAGGCAATCCCCTACCTTCTTGATAAAAAAAGAAATACCATATTCCATTCCCTCATCGTATCACCCCCCCTGGGGGGAAAGACAACTCTTTTGCGGGATCTCATCCGGCAGATAAGTTGGGGGATACCCTCCTTGGGTTTTTCCGGTTTGAAGGTGGGGGTAGTGGACGAACGCTCGGAAATTGCTGCCTGTAGTGCCGGTGTGCCCCAGGCGGATTTGGGGCCCCGGACCGACATTTTGGATGGCTGTCCCAAGGCGGAAGGGATGATGATGTTGGTCCGATCCATGTCACCCCAGGTTATTGCCACCGATGAACTGGGGCATGGGGAGGATGCTGAGGCCATTGGCGAAGCCCTGCATGCGGGGGTGAAGGTATTGGCAACGGCCCATGGACATAGCCTGGACAGCCTTAGAAGACGCCCAAGCCTGGCCCATATCTTGGCCGGAGGGATTTTCCAACGCATACTATTTCTTGGTTTTTCCCTGGGTGTGGGTACTCTGGAGGCGGTGTATGATGGTGAAACAAACACCTCCTTGTTGGCAAATCCGCTGCGCTGATCCAAGGGAAGGGGGACGATCCAATGCTAAAATTTACCGGGGCAATTCTGGTGATTGTTGTCTGTGGGCTACTGGGAAATGATATTGCCCGCGGTTATGCCCAACGCCCCCGCCTGCTTCGCTCCTTGCAAACGGCACTGCAGTTTTTACAGACCGAAATAAACTATGGAGTTACTCCCCTGTTAGCTGCTTTGAAAAAAGTAGCGGCGTTAACAGATCCTCAACTTGCAGCATTTTTTCTTCTGGTCCGGGACCAGCTCCTTCTTTCCCAGTCTTTGAGTTTCCGGGAGGCCTGGGAGCGGGGGTTGAAGGATTTGGGTAGGTATAGCGTTTTGGGACCCAGGGAATTGGAACTCCTCCTGCCCCTGGGGGGGATATTGGGTTGTTCAGATAGGGAGGATCAGGTAAAACACCTTCTCCTCACCTGCCAACAGCTTAAGGAGGCAGAAATGAGGGAGAGGGAGAGGAGTGGCCCCAATGAGAGGTTATGGCGTTATCTGGGGTTTCTCCTGGGGGTAATGTTGATTTTGACCTTTTATTAATAGCTAAGGGGGCGGCTAATGGTGGACATTGATCTAATTTTTAAAATAGCAGGTATTGGAATTTTGATTTCCATATTAAATACTGTTCTCCTCCAGGCTGGGAAACAGGAACAGGCCCAAATGCTCACCCTGACGGGAGTTGTTATTGTTCTATTGATGGTTGTGCAGCTCATCAATCAGCTCTTTAATACTGTCCGCACTGTATTTCGCATTTATTAAAGGGGTGGTCACTTGGACTTGATGCCCATTGTCGGCATCGGAATTGTGGTGACAATACTTGTTATCCTTTTGCGGGAGCAAAGACCAGAATTGGCCCTGTTACTGAGCCTGTCTGCTGGGGTCCTGATCTTCTTTCTAATTCTGGGTCGTATAGCCGTTGTATTTAACCTTTTGGAGCAGTTGGCCTTCCGGGCTGATATTGATTTCTTTTATTTAAATACTGTGCTGAGGATTGTGGCCATTGCCTATATTGCCCAGTTTGGCTCCCAAATTTGCCGCGATGCGGGGGAGGGTGCCATTGCCAGCAAGATCGAATTGGCCGGCAAGATTATGATTATGCTATTGGCCATTCCCCTCCTTTTGGTTATTTTGGATTCTGTCCTGAGACTTTTGCCCTGAGGGGGTTTTCTCCCTTTCGCTCCTGATATTCATCTGAGGTGGGTTACAGATGGTAAAAAATATTTCCCTGCCAATTGTTGTCTTTTCCCTGGTCCTTATTCTCTGTTCTCCTACACTGGCTGCCCAGGGGGGAGGGCCAGCTTTAGACCGGGAAAAAATAATAGAGGAGCAGCTAGATATACTTGATTTGCACGGGATTGAGGCACTTATAGGTGATATCAATCGGCAGGCTGCTGCCCAGGTGCCGGAGTTGAATATTAGGGAGCTAATAGGAAGAATGGTGGCTGGCAAGGAAATTTTCAATGTGGGCGCTCTTCTTGGCGGCCTTTTGCAATACCTTTTTAAAGAGGTGGTGGCCAATTCCCGCCTCTTGGGGCAGCTCCTCCTGTTGGCTGTTATAGCCGCCATTCTCAATAATATTCAGGAGGCTTTTGCCGCCCAGGGGGTGGGACAGCTTGCATATTCAGTGTGTTTTCTTGTCCTTTTGGCCTTGGCGGTGCAAACCTTTGGTATTGCCATAAGCGCCGGGCAAGAGGCCATAGAGAAAATGGTTACCTTTATGCAGGCCTTACTACCGCTGCTCTTGACCCTCCTGACTGCAGTGGGAGGAGTTGCATCGGCGGCGGTCTTTCATCCCCTCCTGTTTCTGGTAATCAGTGTTTTGGCCACCCTGATCAAATCGACCATGTTTCCCCTCATCTACATTGCGGCTGTGTTGACCATAGTTAGCCAGTTATCGCCGGGTGTTAGTATTTCCCGGCTGGCCAGCTTAATTCAGGAAGTCTCCCTTGCCTTCCTGGGCCTTGTCATCAGCATTTTTATTGGGGTTATTGTTGTCCAGGGGGTGGCGGCTTCTGTTTCCGATGGTGTTTCCCTGCGGACGGTAAAGTTTCTGGCGGGAACCTTTGTGCCCCTGGTGGGAAAAATGCTTGCCGATACCATAGATGCCATTGCCGGTTGTTCTCTTCTTTTAAAGAATGCCATTGGCCTTGTGGGTGTCATTGCCGTTATTTTGCTGTGTTCCTTTCCCATCTTAAAATTGGCTTCCCTCATCCTCATCTATAAGGTGGCGGCGGCTGTAATTCAACCCATTACCGAAGGGAGGCTGACCCAGTGCCTTAATTCCTTGGCCAACAGCCTTACTGTGGTCCTGGTAGCAGTTGCCACCGTGGGTGTGATGTTTTTTATAACCATAACCATTGTCATTGGTATCGGCAATATGACAGTGATGCTGCGCTAAATTGGGGGGATGTTCATGTGGGGATTTTTTCGCCATTATGTTAGACAGTTGGTTTTGATAGTGGTGTTGGCGGGTTTTGTTGATATGCTGCTACCCTTGGGCCAGATGCGCAAGTTTGCCCAGGTGGTTGTTGGCCTTTTTATCATTATGGCCCTCCTGGACCCCTTATTGTTGCTATTCCAGCAGGATATAACCCTTAACCCCATGGATTTGGGGTTGGCTGCCAGCACCTGGGAGAAGGGGGGGACCGGGGATGGGGGAAGGCTGTTGGCGGAAAAAATTGAGGGCCAGGTCATTCATCATTACCAACGGCGGCTGGAGGAACAGGTGAGGGCCTTGGTTCTTTCCCTGGAGGGGGTAAACCAGGCCAGGGCCCAGGTTTTCTTGGAAACCAAGGGGGGACAGCCGGATTTTGGTGGGATTAGCAAGATTAAGGTCTGGGTGGGCCTGGAAAAGGACCCCAAAGGAGAGTACAAAGTGGTGGAAGAAATAAAGGTTAGGATCGGTGGTGCTGATTGTGAAGGGGGAGGGGACGATGCAGGCGGGGAGTACCAAGTGCCGGGGGAAATGAGGGAGGAAATTACTTCAGTGCTGACGGCTTTCTATACCGTTGATCCCCAAAGGGTATCAATTTACGCCCTTGAAGGGGATCAGGCCCGGTAAATACCTACCCAAGGGGTAAATTGGCCATGCTAGCCCCCCGATGGTGCTTTTGGGGGGATATATATTAGGGAAAGGAGGCGGGATAATGGGCTTGTTAACCAACTTAAAAAGGAGTCTGGGATTTTGGCCCCCGAAGGGGGAGGCGGCTCCCGGTAAGGGTGCATCTTGGGATAAGTCCCAAAGGGGTGTTTCCCTAAGGTTGGTGGTGCTGGGGCTTATGGGGCTGGTGATTTTCCTGGCGGCGGGATTTTTTGGCCAAGGGGGGAAAAAAGTGCCAGATGATCCGGCTTCCCTAATTCCGGAGGGGGCAATTAAGGTTGATAACCCCCTGGGGGAAGAAGGCCCCATGACACTGCGGGAATATGAAGAGGAGCTGTCAAGCCGTTTGGCTCAAGTTTTAACACAGGTGGAGGGTGCCGGCGAGGTTTTGCTTTATGTCAGTCTCATGAGTGGACCAGAATATGATTACGCCCGGAATCAATGGGTGGAATCCAGGATAACTGAGGAAAAGGATACCGGTGGAGGCCAGAGGGTAATAGAGGAAATGCGGGAGGAGAATCAACTGGTAATGGCTGCCAGCACCCAGGGGACTAGGGATGAAGGGCTAGTGCAGAGGGAATTACAGGCGCCGGTTAAAGGGGTTTTAATTGTGGCAGAAGGGGCGGGGAACCCCCGGGTCAAGGCAGAGTTAATCCGGGCCGCCCAGGTGGTGCTGGGGGTTGGGAGTCACCAAGTGCTGGTACTTCCCAAGGAAAGGTAGGTGGGGCATATGATGGTTATTTTACGTCGGGAGTGGCTGTGGCTGGTTTTTTGCTTGGCAATGGTGGTATTTGTTGTGTATATGAATGAAGGGCATACATACCCACCAATTGCCCTGCAGGAACTGGAGCAGGCTGAGGAAGAAAACACGGTGGAAACAGCAGCGGAGTCTATACCCCTTCTCCCCCAGCCGGAGTTAACAGTAATGGCGGCAGAGGATTATTTCCTGGAATATCGCCTAAAAAGGGAGCGGGCCCGGGGACAGCAAGCAGAAATGCTGTGGGAAATTGTCCAAAACCCCAATACCGATGCAGATAGCCGTCGGGAGGCCCAGGAAGCCCTCCTGCAAATTTCAAGCACTTTGGAGAAGGAAGTGGAGTTGGAGGGCCTATTAACGGCCAAGGGCTTTACCGATGCTGTGGTATTTATCAGGCCCCAGCAGGTTTATGTGGTGGTCAAGGCGATGGAATTGGAGCTGGAGCAGGTATCCCAGATAGGTGATGCCATTGCAGGCCTATGTGCGGTTTCTTTGGAGGATATTGTCATTGATTATCATCCTTGACATGTCTAAACAAGTATTGGGGAAGAATTGTTTTAGGCGGGGGAGTCTGATATAATAAAAAAACAAGTTGTGGTTGCTGGAAGTTGCCACACGTTATTTTCTTATTACTAAACCTCAGGAGGTGGGCATTTTGGAAACAGGCGGCCAGATTCAAAATGAAAATGGAATTGGTACAATCAAGATAGATGATGAAGTGGTAGCCGTTATTGCGGGTTTAGCTGCAACAGAGGTAGAAGGATTGGCGGGTATGAGTGGTGGCATTGCGGGCGGTATTGCAGAACTTCTGGGGCGCAAAAACCTCACCAAGGGTGTCAAGGTCGAGGTTGGGGAGCGGCAGGCGGCGGTTGATCTATTCGTCATTACCGAGTATGGGATTAGGATTCCAGATGTTGCCTATAAGGTGCAGGAAAATGTTAAGAGGAAGGTTGAAACGATGACCGGCCTGGAGGTTGTGGAGGTTAATGTCCACATTCAGGGCGTTAGTATGGCTGTGGAAGAAAAGGATGATGATGTGCGGGTAAAGTAAGGGGGGTTGGGTAAGTACTTTAGGCGGGCTTCGGGAAAGGGGTTTGGGAAGAAATGGGCTTTTTTGATCGCATCCTTCTTTTTATCAGCATGATCACCCTATTGTTAATTTCCCTGGGCACACTACTTTTGGCATTGGGCCTTATTTCCCTTGATTTTCTGGGGACAAGCATTTCTCACCTTTATGGTAGGTTGGATGCTGGAATTGTTGCCCTGTTTTTTCTTCTATCCTGCATTCGCCTCTTATTTATTGCCCTGGGCCCAAGGGGTCGGGCAGCAAGGAGTATTGTATCCAGAAATGAAATGGGCGAAATTAAAATATCCTTTGCTGCCCTGGAAAATCTAATAAAAAAATCTGTGCGGGAAGTTAAGGAGGTTAGGGAAACCAGTACGAAGGTATTTCCCCTTCCAGGGGGGGTAAAGGTCAGGCTGAGGGCTGTTGTCAGCCCCAAGAATAATATTCCCGCGATTTCGCGGGAAATACAAGAGGTGGTAGGTGCGCGCGTCAAGGAAATCATGGGTATTGATCTGGAAGAGGTTGAGGTCTTTATCGAAAATATAGCAGAGGAAGCCGGTAGTGCGAAAATCCAGTAAAGGGCCCTGTGGCGGACGGCCAAAAAGGGGTGGGAGAATGTTGGCAGAGATACTAGCAATTTTTCTGGCCCACAAGGGCAAAATATTGTGTGGCCTGGGTGGTTTTTTCTTGGGTTGGCTTCTGATAACCCGGGGGCTGGCGGCAACCCTACTTCTTTGTATTTGTGTCCTTTTGGGTTATCTCATCGGGAAAAATATCGATGAGGAGGGCGAATGGGGCGAAGCCCTAAAACGCCTTCTATCATTCCGGCGCTAACAGGGCCTTGGCGAAAGGAGACGGGCGGCTTGGGGCGAAGGGCGGCAAGGGAGCAGGCTTTGAAGGCTATTTACCAGTTGGATGTGGGCAAGGCGACGCCAATGGAGGCCTTTGAGAGTGTGGTGGCTGATAATCCCCTAAATGCCGGTGGGCGGGAATTTGTGCGGCAGTTGCTTTGGGGGATGTGGGAGAGCCAGGGGCGCATTGACGAGCTCATTGGGGAATTTGCTGTTGCTTGGTCTTTGGAGCGTCTTTCTCGGGTTGATAGGGCTATCCTGCGGTTGGCGGTTTATGAAATGCTCTATCGGGAGGACATACCTGTCAGTGTTTCCATCAATGAGGCTGTGGAGTTGTGCAAGAAGTATAGTAGTACGGACTCCAGCCGTTTTGTAAATGGTATTTTGGGGGGAATTAGCCAAGTATTGAATCGTTCTGGTTCAGGGGATGACTAATGGTTTGCAAAAATATAGGCTGCTGGGGAAGATTTTACTAGTTGGCGGCAGGAAATAAGATGGCAGACTGAGAATATCTACTAGCAAAGAATTTTTATCCGGACCCGGAGGGGAATCCGGATTTATTGTATCTATGGTCCGGGAGGGGTTGAGGAAGAAATGCAGCCCAAGATACTCCAGGTGAGTGAGGTAACACAATATGTAAAGGAAAAACTGGAGGGGGATGATTTTCTCCTTCACTTGGGTGTGCGGGGGGAAATTTCGAATTTTAAACACCACAGCTCGGGGCACATGTATTTTACCCTTAGGGATGAAAACTCTACCCTCCGGTGTGTCATGTTTCGCAGTTATAGTGGCAAATTAAAATTCTCCCCTGGGGATGGTAGGCAAGTTATAGCCCTAGGATCCATTGGGGTCTATGGCAAGAGTGGGGTTTATCAACTCTATGTTCGGGCCATGGAACCGGCGGGTTTGGGTTCTTTGCATCTGGCCTTTTTGGAACTGAAGGACCGTTTGGAAAAAGAGGGTTTATTCGCAAAGGAAGGCAAAAAGGAACTTCCACTGCTTCCCCGCAAGGTGGGGGTAATTACCTCCAGGACTGGGGCGGCCATCCGGGATATTGTTACGGTGTCTCGGCGGCGTTTTCCCAATATTGATCTGGTTGTGGCCCCGGTGTTGGTGCAGGGCGAAAGGGCTGCCCCCCAAATGGTGGCCTCCCTGGCCGCCCTAGCCCGGGTACCCGGGGTGGATGTGATTATTCTGGGGAGGGGAGGGGGCTCCTGGGAGGATCTGTGGGCCTTTAATGATGAGGCCCTGGTGCGGGCCATTGTGGCTTGCCCGGTGGCCGTTATTGCCGCCGTGGGCCATGAAACCGATTATACACTGGTGGATTTTGCCGCGGATATGCGGGCACCTACCCCATCGGCAGCGGCGGAATTGGCGGTCCCCTCCCGGGAGGAATTACAGTACAACCTCCGGGTGCTGAGGATGCGGGCCCTGCAGGGGATTAAAAAAATTATAGAAGGGGGGCGCCGGACGGTGCGGGAACTGACAACGCGGCGTCCCTTTGCCGACCCCGAGGGGTTTTTTAACCAGCAGCGCCAGCTAATGGATGGATACCTACAGCGGTTGGAACATGTTATGGCCGGTCATTCAGAGGCCTGGCGCACCTCCCTTTCCCTATTGGGGGGCAAGTTAAATTCCCTCAGCCCCTTACGGGTCTTGGAAAGGGGTTACAGTGTTGTTTTTGCAGAGGATGGTGATATTGTTCGAGAGGCCCAAGGGGTTAGTGTGGGCTCCCGGCTGAGAATAAAGTTGGCCCGGGGAGAGTTGGGGTGTAGGGTTGATGAAGTAAAGGGGGAAGAAGGCAATGAGTGAAAAAACCTTCGCCGCTGGGTTAACCCGCCTGGAGGAGATTGTGCAGCTGCTGGAACGGGGGGATTTAACATTGGAACAGGCATTGGCCCTTTTTGAAGAAGGAATTCGCCTTACCCGCACCTGCAACGAAAAGCTGGAGGAGGCCGAGGGTAAAATAAAATTACTTCTGCTGGAGGATGACTCCTTCCAATTACAAACTTGGGAGGGGGAGGAAGGATAATGGGATTGGGGCAATATATAAGGGAAAAGGCGAAGAAGATAGACGAGACCTTAAAAAACCTGCTTGCGCCGGCCGAGGATGTCCCCCCCCAATTACATGAGGCCATGGGCTATAGTATCTTTGCTGGGGGGAAGAGGCTGCGGCCGATTTTGGTCCTGGCGGCTGCGGAGACGGTGGGGGGAAGGGATGAGGATGTTTTGGAAGCGGCCTGTGCCATTGAACTTATCCACACCTATTCCCTTATCCATGATGATTTACCGGCCATGGATGATGACGATTTTCGCCGGGGGCGGCTGGCCAATCATAAGGTTTATGGCGAGGCCGTGGCCATCCTGGCCGGTGACGCCTTATTGACCAAGGCTTTTGAGATTTTGGCCCACTGCGATCTTCCCCCTAACCGTGATGCCCTATTGCGCCAGGTTATAGGGGAGGTAGCTGCGGCGGCTGGCCCCGGGGGAATGGTGGGGGGGCAGACGGTGGATATTATTTCCGAGGGAAAAAACATTGATGCCGCTACCCTGCGCTACATCCATCGCAGTAAAACAGGGGCCTTGCTCCGGGTTTCCGTGCGTACGGGGGCCCTTCTCTCCGGCGCTGGACCCGACGATTTGGCTGCCCTCACTAGATATGCTGAAGAGTTTGGCCTGGTATTTCAAATCACCGATGATATCCTTGATGTAGTCGGGGATGATGAAAGAATGGGTAAGCCCGTAGGCACAGATGCCAAAAGGGGTAAGGCAACTTATCCCGCCCTATTTGGCCTCGATGAATCCAGGGGGGCGGCACGGGAGGGAAGGGACAAGGCACTTGAGGCCCTAAAACGCTTTGGTCCTTCGGCTCAACCCCTACGACAGCTCATCGACTATGTCTTGGAGAGGGATAATTGACAGCATGGGAATTTGTGTGGGTTGCACCGTTGTTGAAGATATGATATAATTTCCCCTGCTTGATAATTGCAAAATGGACAGGTGGTGCAGTATTCTAGTCAGTGCAAGCACCCTTGAAGGCGGGGCTAAAAATCCGTTAAGGGCACATCGATGAAGTCCCTGGTGCTGGCCGCTGACGCCCAGTCGGGGGCTGGTGCTGGGGGTTAAGGGGGCAAGGGCAGTCCACAATGGCATGTGGATCCTGACCCTGCTTCCGTGGAGACCCAAGTATGTGGTCCATTGAAGGGCTACGGCTTGGGGTGAACCTGTATGCGGTGCGAAGCTGTGTACAGTGTAGCCTGCCTTGAGTGGTAGGGGCGGATACAGGTGGTAACCGGATTTTCCCTTGGGCCCGGATAATTCGGGATTTGACTGTGAAACTCCTATTGCAAAAGAGGCTAAAGGGTGGTTGGCTGTCGAGGAAAGCTCCTAGACTGCCCAATTTGGAATTGGGGCGGGTCGGGGATTGCAGTGTGGACTAAGTGGTAATCTAGTCCTATGCCCGGTGACGGCATGGAGTAATGCGGTGAAGGGAAACCGCCCGGATGGCGACATCCTGGTGCATTGCTGGGAAAACCTACTAGACCTTAAGCCGCAATGTTTACCCGGCTTGCTAGCACCTGTCCTCCTTAAACATACATGGTTCTGAATGGGGAAAGATACTTCAAGGGGGAAGGCTTTCCCTTTTATTATTCTATATTTAAGATTGGGTGGGGGAGAATTTGGCTTCTGGGGGAAAAAATAGGCTAAATAAGGATAGAGGTCCCCTGCGTCAGGGCCTTTATATGGGCTTGGTAACCTTTATTTTGTCAATAGTGCTGACACTGATGGCTAATTCTATCCTAACCCTATTTGGTTTAGTTGCCGCTGTATCGATCTTGTTCTTGATTATATTTACCGGGATAGTTTTTGATATAATTGGTATAGCCGTTACCGCCACTGGTGAATCCTCCTTTCATTCCATGGCGGCCAAAAAGGTATTTGGTTCAGTCCAGGCCATTCGCCTAATCCGCCATGCCGATCGGGTTAGCAGTTTTTGCAACGATGTGGTGGGCGACATTTGCGGTACGGTGAGTGGGGCGGCTGCTGCCAGTATTGTCTTTAATCTTTTTCTTTTGGGTTTGGTGGCCAAGCAGGCGGTGGCTTCCCTTCTTATTGTGGCCTTGGTTGCTGCCTTTACGGTGGGTGGAAAGGCTGCGGGCAAGTATTTTGCCCTCCATCGTTGCCAAGAAATAACCCATCGGGTTGGCTGCCTTTTGGCATGGCTTGAATTGAAGCTGGGTTTACAAATTCTGGCGGAAAAGGGAAGGATGCGGCGGAGGTGAAATGAAATTGGGACAATGGTTGGAACGAATCAACAGTCCTAGGGATCTCCAGGGGCTTACTTGTTCTGAATTAGTCCAGCTGGCCGGGGAAATAAGGAAGGAAATAGTGGAAACTGTATCCCGCAATGGGGGGCATCTGGCCCCCAACTTGGGTGTGGTTGAATTAACCCTGGCCCTTCATAGTGTACTGTGCAGTCCCCGGGACAAAATTGTTTGGGATGTGGGGCACCAGAGCTATGTCCATAAATTACTGACAGGTCGGCGAAAGGAGTTTCGGACAATCCGCACTGCCGGTGGCCTCAGCGGTTTTCCCAAACCAGAGGAAAGCCCCCATGATGTGATTGGGACGGGTCATACCAGTACGTCTATTTCTTCTGCCTTGGGCCTAGCCCTGGCCCGGGATTTAAAGGGTGAGGACTATAGTGTCTGTGCCGTTATTGGTGATGGGGCCTTGACGGCGGGAATGGCCTGGGAGGGACTTAACAATGCCGGCCATTTGGGTACAAATTTACTTGTGATATTAAATGATAATGAGATGTCCATTGCCCCCAATGTAGGGGCCTTGTCATCATACTTGGGCCGGTTGCGTACCGATCCCGCCTATGGAAAAATTAAGGCCGATATTGAATTTATATTGCGGAAAATACCGGCCATTGGGGGGCAGGTTGTCAAGTCCGTGGAAAGGTTAAAGGACAGCCTTAAATATTTGCTGGTGAGGGGTGTCCTCTTTGAGGAGTTGGGTTTTACATACTTGGGTCCCATAGATGGGCATGACCTTCCCCAACTAAAGGGGGCCCTTGTCAATGCCCGTAAGGTTAAAGGGCCGGTGCTCCTTCATGTTGTGACAACGAAGGGCAAAGGATACCCCCCGGCGGAGGACCAGCCCCATCGTTTTCATGGTATTGGGGCCTTTGACCCCGTATCGGGAAGGGCAAAAAAGAAGGCGGGTGTTCCACCTTCCTATACCCAGGTCTTCGGCGAGACCTTGGTGCAATTATCGGAGGAAGAGGCGGATATTGTTGGTATTACGGCGGCCATGCCCGCCGGGACGGGATTGGATATGCTGGCGAAAAGGTTTCCCCGGCGTTTTTTCGATGTGGGCATTGCGGAACAGCATGCTGTTTCCCTGGCTGCGGGGCTGGCGACGGCGGGTTTACGACCCGTTGTTGCCATCTATTCAACGTTTTTGCAGCGGGCCTATGATCAGATTGTCCACGATGTCTGCCTTCCGGGTTTGCCCGTTATTTTTGCCATTGACCGGGGTGGGGTTGTGGGGGAGGATGGACCCACCCACCATGGGGTCTTTGACCTGGCCTTTCTTCGCCACATACCGGGTATGACCTTGATGGCACCCAAGGATGAGGCGGAGCTCCAGCGGATGCTGGTGACTGCCCTTCGCCATTCTTCCGGACCCATTGCCCTTCGCTATCCCCGGGGTGCGGGGGAGGGGGCCCAACTTGTGAAAAACCCCCTTCCCTTGCCCATTGGCAGGGCAGAGCTCCTCAGGGAGGGTTCGGACGCTGCTATTTTGGCCCTGGGGCCCATGGTGGGTCGGGCCTTGGAGGCGGCGGAAATGTTGGCCACAACTGGCCTTGCTGTGGCGGTTATAAACGCCCGCTTTGTCAAGCCCCTGGACAAGGAGCTTATTTTGCAGCAGGCCCGCAGTGTTAAGAAAATAGTAACTGTGGAAGACCATGCCCGTCAGGGCGGTTTTGGCAGTGCAGTGTTGGAATTGTTGGCCAAGGAGGGTGTCCAGGACTGCCGGGTGGAGATCTTGGGCTATGGGGATGAATTTGTTGAGCAGGGTTCACGGGATTACCTCTTGGCGGAAAATGAATTGACAGCGGCCGGGATTGTGGCGGCCGTTGGGAGATTGTTGAAACATCCACAGCGGCTGCGAAATTTATCGGGACAAGGGATGGGTCATGTCTAAGGAGAAGGAACGGCTGGATATACTTTTGGTAGAGCGGGGGTTTTATGAAAGCCGGCAACGGGCCCAAGGGGCCATCATGGCGGGTTTAATTTTGGTTGATGGGGAAAAAATTGACAAGGCTGGCACTCGGGTTAGGCGGGAAGCCACTCTGCGAATTTTGGCCGACGATAATCCCTATGTGAGTAGGGGAGGGCTCAAGCTGGAGAAGGCCCTGCGGGTTTTCGAAATTAAGCTGGGGGAGAAAGTTGTCCTGGACGTGGGGGCCTCAACCGGTGGTTTTACCCATTGTGCCTTAAAACATGGTGCCCGGAGGGTTTATGCTGTGGATGTGGGTTGGGGTCAGTTGGCCTGGTGCCTGCGGCAGGATCCCCGGGTTGTGGTAATGGAGCGGACCAACATCCGCCATCTTAAGCCGGACCAACTTGCGGAAAGGGTGGATTTGGCCACCATAGATGTCTCCTTTATTTCCCTGGAAAAGGTGCTGCCTGCAGTGGAGGAAATCCTCCTTCCCCATGGTGAAGTGGTGGCCCTAATAAAGCCTCAGTTTGAGGCCGGCCCGGAAAAAGTAGGCCGGGGGGGCGTTGTTCGGGATCCAGCTGTTCACCGGGAAGTACTGCATGATGTAATTTTAGTAACCCGGCGCTTGGGATTTGGAATACTGGGTCTGACCTTTTCCCCCCTCAGTGGTGCTAAGGGCAATAGGGAGTATTTCCTTTACGGTAGAAAAGGCGCAGCGGACCTGGGGGGTTCCTGGGCGGAAATCATTGCAAATACTGTGGCTTTGGCTTGGCAGGAGGTCAAATGACCCTTTATCTTGACCAGAAATATATTGCCAGTTGGCCCAGGAAGGCAGGTAATAGGTGTTAAATTGCGGAATAATAACAGAGGGAGATGTGGTAAGATAAGCCCGGACGAGCAGGCTATTAAGAAAAATCTAAATTCCAGTTTCTTAGGGGAAACACAGGGGAGATAGAACATGCAAAATATTGGATTATACCTTAACCTTGATAAGGATGCTGCTGAAGAGGTGGCCCGAGACATTATAAAGTGGTTGCAAGGACAGGGCAAGGATGCGTATTTATTAGCCGATCAGGCCCAGGCGACGGGCTTGTCCGGTGTGGCCCTGGCCGAGGATGAATTTGCCCACAGGGTGGATATGGTGGTGGTCCTGGGTGGTGATGGGACTCTTTTGACGGTGGCTCGCCTATTTTCCCCCTTTGATGTTCCCATCATGGGGGTTAATTTGGGCCATTTGGGCTTTTTAACCACCGTTGAACCTAACAATATTATTCCGGCCTTGGCCACTGTACTCAGGGGGGATTACTTTATTGACCAAAGGCTGATGTTAAAGTGTGAAATTTATCGGGAGGGCGTGGAGATATACGGTTATCTGGCCCTAAATGAGATTGCGGTGACCAAGGGAGCCTTTGCTAGATTAATTCGCCTGGAGACCATCATTAATGGTGAGTACTGTGCCACCTATCCGGGGGATGGCCTCATCGTGGCCACACCGACGGGTTCAACTGCCTATTCTCTATCTGCCGGAGGTCCAATTATAAATCCCAAGTTACATAATATTATCATCACCCCCATTTGCCCCCATACCCTGTTTGCCCGTTCCCTGGTGATCCCCGAAGGGGATAGGGTTGAGATAGTAGTTAAGGCGGACCATGACGATTTAATGTTGACCTGTGACGGGCAGCAGGGTTATCCCCTGCGGGCCGGGGATAAAATTCTAGTTTTCCGTGCTCCCTTCCGGGCCAATTTAGTCCGGCTGTCGGGACAGAGTTTTTACCAAGTATTCCGGGATCGACTGCAGGAAGGCACTCTATCTGTGGGTAGGTAGAATGGATATGGGGATATGGCCGAGGGGTCTAATTTAGCCGTTAGCACTGCTTGTGATGTACTTTTGGGCGGGGCCAAGGCTTTGCCAGATGCTATCAGACTATTGGGGATATGGCGAAGGGGGTGTGCTAGGGGTGAAAAATAGGCGGCAAAGGATAATTTTGGAATTAATTAATACCCACGAAGTAGAAACACAGGGGGAATTGGCAAGACTGTTGCAGGATAGTGGTATTGAAGTAACCCAGGCAACGGTATCCCGGGATATTAAGGAACTAGGGCTTATAAAGGTGCCGGTGGGCAACCGGTATTGTTATGGACAAGCCGGCGGGGGGGCCGGTGGCCTCATGGAAAGGCAAAAACGCCTCTTTCGGGAGTCTGTTGTAAAGATTGCGGCCAGTGAAAACAACATTGTCATAAAAACCCTGGTGGGTTCGGCCCAGGCCGTGGCGGCGGTTATAGATGGCTTGGACCTACCGGAAATAATAGGGACCGTTGCTGGTGATGATACAATTATAATTGTAGCCAGTTCCAGCGCCGTGGTGGAGGGCTTGGTAGCCAAGTTGGAAGGCCTCGCAGATTAGGGGGGAGGATGAGGGTGTTACTGGAACTTGAAGTAAATAACATTGCGGTGATAGAGAAACTGCACCTTTCCCTGGCCAAGGGCCTGAACATACTAACCGGTGAGACGGGGGCCGGTAAATCCATCCTAATCGATGCCATTGGTCTTGTTTTGGGGGAAAGGGCAAGTTTTCACTACATACGTACCGGGGCGGAACAAGCCAGTGTGACTGCCCTTTTCCAGCTGGCCGACCAGCCCCAGATACTGGAGCTCTTGGCGGAATTAGGGGTAGAGCTGGACCACGACCAACAATTGATACTGTGTCGGGAACTGAATACCAACGGCAAAAGCACCTGTAGAATAAATGGCCGCCTTGCCACCGTAAGCATGCTCCGCTCCTTAGGTCGGCTTTTGGTGGATATTCACGGCCAGCATGAACACCAATCCCTACTACATCCCAAGAATCATATTACCTATCTGGACAACTACGGTGGCCCAGAATTAATGAAGTTGCGTCAATTGGTGAAGAATAATTATCGGACTTACCGTTCCTTGCAAAAACAAATATCCGCCTTGAAGGAGGAGGAGAGGGAACGGGCACAAAAACTAGACCTGTATTCATTCCAGGACCAGGAAATAGCCGCCGCTGGCCTTAAACCCGGTGAGGAGGAGGAACTTACAGCCCGTAGGGATGTTCTCAAACATACGGAAAAACTTTTAAAACTGAGCCAGGAATCTTACGGGGTTTTGTATGGGGATGGTCCCACCCATGGCTCTGTGCTGGAACAGCTTAGATTAGTGGTGGACTGGCTGGGGGAGGCCGCAGCCGTAGATGGACGTTTTACCCAGATGGTGGACTACCTCCAATCGGCCTTCTACCAAATCGAAGAAATTGCCCGAGACCTGCGGGCCTACGGAGACACCTTAGATTTGAATCCCGCAGCCCTCATGGAGGTTGAGGATCGCCTTTATGCCATTGCCCAATTGAAGCGTAAGTACGGGGATAGTATCCAGGAGATCCTTGCCTACCAGGCCTGGGTCCAAGGGGAAATAGAAAAACTAGAACAAAGCACTGCATCCCGTGCTGAATTGGTGGAAAGGCAAAGGGTGATAAAAGCAAAGCTATCCCAATGTGCCCTCCATCTATCGGAGGAAAGGCATAAATTAGCTGCACAATTGGAAGGCAAGGTTAGGGCGGAGTTGGCTTACCTGGGGATGGAGAAAACCATATTTAAGGTTTCCCTTTCCCAGGAGGAAGCTGAAGATGGTATCCCGATAAATGGGAAAATGCTGGCGGTTGGGGAGAATGGGATTGATGGGGTTGAATTTCTTCTTGCCCCTAACCCGGGGGAGGAGCCTAAACCTTTGTCCCGTATTGCCTCGGGGGGCGAGTTATCCCGGATAATGCTGGCTTTGAAAAACATCTTGGCCAGTGTTGATACAATTCCTACTATGATTTTTGATGAAATAGATGCCGGGATTGGGGGCAGGTCGGCCCAGGCAGTTGCGGAAAGGCTTGCCAGCCTGGCCAGGATAAGACAGGTCCTTTGTGTTACTCATCTACCCCAGATTGCGGCCATGGCGGATTCCCACTGGCGAATTGCCAAGGAAGTGACGGCGGGACGGACCTTTACCAAGTTAACGCCACTGGGTTCGGGTGAACAGGTGGAGGAGTTGGCCCGGATGTTGGGGGGGACCAAGGTTACGGGGACAACAAAAAGGCACGCCCGTGAAATGCTCAACCTGGCGGATAAATACAAGGAAAAGGCAGCCCCGAAGGAGAGGAACCTATAACTGGCTTTCCCCCCTTGGGGTAAATGGCGGGGGGTGTCACAGGTGCCACCAAGGTGGCACTTTTTTGGCATTTTATGGCCGCAGGGGGAAAGAATTTCATCATAAAGGGCTGCCCTTTGGGAAAAGATTATAAGGGCGGGATTTTGCCGGATGAAAGCCAGCGAAGGGATGTGATTTTCTCTTGCCTAGGGAAAACCGCCGCAAACTCTTCGGTGTTTTCCTTGCACTGGTAATTATTGCAGTTTCCTTTACCCCCCAGTTTAAAAACATAGTTACCTTTCCCCAGCAGCTACAATTTTTGGAGGGCCAAGCACAAAATCTTTACTTTGGTTTTCCCGTCAACGTTTACCTCCGCTCCAATCGCACGGGTGTTGTCAATTTAAACGGGTTACCCCTTTCCCCCCAGGCGGCCAAGGTCAATTTGGGAGTACCCCTTAAGGTGGAGCCGCTCCAGAGGGGGGAGGCGGAAGTAGAATTACTTTTGTTCGGTGTACCCGTCCGTAGAATGACGGTGAATGTGCTGCCGCCGGTGGAAGTCATTCCTGGAGGCCATTCCATCGGTGTACTCCTCCTTTCTCATGGGGTAATAGTTGTGGGAGAGGCGGGCATTGGCAAAGGGGGCAGCAGGACCATAAATCCGGCCCGGGAGGCCGGCATACGGGTTGGTGATACCATCCTCAAGGTGAATGGAAGGCGGGTGCAGGGTGTGATGCACTTGGCCGAATTGGTGCACGAATATGGTCAGCGGGATCAAACCCTACAAATTGAATACAAAAGGAAGGACTCCTTCTTATTTTCCGAAATTAAGCCCATTCTTTGTCGGGAAACAAAAAGATACCGCATTGGCCTCTATGTGCGGGATGGGGCCAATGGGGTGGGGACCCTTTCATTTTATCACCGGGAAACGGGCCGCTATGGAGCCCTGGGCCATGTCATCACCGATGCGGATACAAATCAACCCCTCAATGTAGCGGAAGGATCGGTGGTCAAGGCCTTTGTTACCGGCATCAACCGAGGGTCCAAGGGGCAGCCGGGGGAAAAGGTGGGAGTGTTTAAGGAGGATGCCCATCTGCTGGGTGACATAGAAAAAAACACCCAATTTGGGATTTTCGGCACCATCCACGAGCAAATTCATAATCCCTTTTATCCCCAGGGAATTCCCATAGCCCTGTCTTCTCAGGTGACCACGGGGTCGGCAGAAATAATGACGGTATTGTCGGCGGATCAAATTGGCTGCTATGAAGTGGAAGTGGAAAGGATCTTTAATCAAAATACCCCCAGTGATAAGGGTATGGTCATCAGGGTTACGGATCCCCAACTATTAAAGGAAACGGGGGGAATTATCCAGGGAATGAGCGGTAGCCCCATTATCAAGGGGGGGAAATTGATTGGAATTGTCACCCATGTCTTTGTAAATGATCCCACCCGTGGTTATGGCGTATTTGCCGAATGGATGTTGCACGAATTGGAAATTGATGCCCTGGCCGGTGCCGGGGTTTTTCTTCTGTCATAATTATTTCCACATTTTTCAATTTAAAGCAGGATTATGGCTTTAGTTGCAAGAATATACAATCAAAACAGAAGGGGGTGTTTTTTTTGAAGAGGGAATCAATATCCATCATGATTGCCGATGATAACAAGGAATTTTGTGATCTAGTCCTTGAATACATCGACAAGGAATCGGATTTCCGGGTGGATGGTGTGGCCTACAATGGAGAAAAGATAATAGAACTACTTGAGGAAAAGGTGCCAGATGTCCTTATTTTGGATATTATTATGCCCCATCTTGATGGAATAGGTGTTTTGGAAAAGTTAGCCGAAATGGATTTACCCCGGAGGCCAAAAATTATTATTTTAACTGCCTTCGGTCATGAGAATATCACACAGCGGGCCGTTTCTCTGGGGGCTGACTATTACATACTAAAGCCCTTTAGCCTGGAGATCCTAATTAACAGGATCCGCCAATTGGTGGGTAATGGACAATTTGTGCAGGTGGCCCCGCCCCAAAGGGCCCGGAGCCTGGATGTGGAAACGACAAATATTATCCATCAGTTGGGTGTTCCGGCCCATATCAAGGGGTACCTCTACCTACGGGAGGCCATTTTGATGGTGGTGGAAGATATTGAATTGCTTGGTGCGGTTACCAAGGAATTATATCCCCTGATTGGGGAAAAATATAATACCACCGCCAGCAGGGTGGAAAGGGCAATTCGCCATGCCATTGAAGTTGCCTGGGGCCGGGGAAATGTCGAGGAAATTAACAATCTCTTTGGCTATACCATTGATCTGGAGCGGGGCAAGCCGACTAATTCAGAATTTATCGCCATGATTGCTGATAAATTACGGATGGAGCTTAGGGTGGGTTAAAATAAGCTACAATAATGGAGATGGAATACGAAGTGTAAAAACTATCCCCGGCGGGGGCCGCTGTGACCCTTGGGCCCGGATGAGGGGATGTCCCAATTCACCTGCTGGCCTTTAAGAGCCCAGTGGTGGATTGGGACTTTTTTCTAGTTAACTGGGCCCAGGGTGACATACAACCTATTTTCAGCCCCATTTTCGGACCCCAATTTCCCCTGTTCCAGGGCTGGATCTTGTCCTCTCCTTTTAGACTTACATTTTTCTCATTTTACCGTAACATACTAAGTTTAGAAAAGGAGGTGCAATTTTGTCTCTTGGGGGAACTGTGCGCTTGGATAGAAGGACTAAGGATCTCATCAGGCGCCTGCGGCCAGGCGACATCGCCCTCATAGCCCACCGGGATCTGGACGAGTTGGCGGCCAGGGGCCTGGAAAGGGCCCGGGTGAGGGCGGTGATCAATGCCCATCAATCCATAAGTGGCAGATACCCCAATATGGGGCCCAGCAGACTATTGCAGGCGCATATCCCCATTGTGGACAACGTGGGGGAAGGGATTTTCAAGCAGCTATCGGAGGGGGACAAAATTCGCATTTCGGGGGGGTGCATCTTTCGCGAAAACAAGTTGATTGCTGTGGGGAAACAGCTGACTCTATCCATCGTTCAAGGGAGAATCGCCCAGGGCCAGGAAAATTTACAGCGGGAAATGGAGCTTTTTATCAACAATACCCTAAAATATGCCGCCCGGGAAAAAAGGATTTTCCTGGGGAAAATAAGGGTACCGAAACTACCGGTTAGAATAAAGGATAGGCATGTTCTAATAGTTGCCCGGGGGCATGATTACCGCGAGGATCTGGCCGCCATTAATCCTTATATAAGGGAGGAGGACCCAGTTCTAATAGGGGTTGATGGCGGGGGGGATGCTCTCTTGGAATTGGGTTATACTCCCCATTATATAGTCGGTGATATGGATAGTGTATCTGACGAAGTTTTGCATTGTGGTGCCCATCTCATTGTCCATGCCTACAAGAATGGGAGGGCCCCGGGGTTGGCAAGGCTGGAAAACCTTAATCTGCAGTCTACACTTTTTCCCGCCCCTGGAACCAGTGAAGATGCTGCCTTGTTGCTGGCCCATGGGGGAGGGGCAAAGCTCATCGTGGCGGTGGGTCTTCATTCTAACCTCATTGATTTTTTAGAAAAGGGGCGGCCGGGTATGGCCAGCACCCTTTTGGCGAGGCTGAAGGTGGGTTCCATTCTCATTGATGCCAAGGGGGTCAACCAATTGTACCGGGGGGGTCTACGTCTTTCATATGTGGGCGGTGTTGCCCTGGCCGGTCTTTTCCCCCTCTTAATTATACTTCTAATTTCCAGTCGCCTGCAGTATTTTTTCCGGTTGCTTCTATTCAAATGTCGCCTTTTAGTAGGGTTGTGATGGGGGGAAGGAAGATGATCGACCAAAGGCATTACTTGATCACCCTGATGGTTGTATTCTTGTCCTTAAGCATTGGTATTTTTATCGGCAATGCCCTCCTGGGTAATGATCTGGTCATTAGCCAACAGCGGGAGGTAATAGAGCGTCTACAGCGGAATTATTGCCAATTACAGGGGGAACATGACCGGCTGGAAGAGCAGTTAAGGGGCCTTGAGATATGGGAGGAGACAGGGGGGGATCTGGAACGGGTATTTCTGCCCTTGCTTAAAAATGAGGGGGATATTGGCACCCAGGTGGCAATTGTCAATAGCAGTGGGGAAGATTTGGATTATGGGCTTTTGGAATACTTGCAGGAATATGGTATTAATGTGTGTTGCCTGGGGGAAATTTCCCCATCCCTTGGTCCCCACAATGAAAAATTAATGGCAGCCCTGGAGAAGGAGTATTCTGCCCCAGCCGCGGAAATGAAGGGAGACTGGCTGCAATTTGTCGGTTATCTGGCCAATGCCATGATCGGTGGGGAAGGGAAGGGTATACTGCCCTTTTTAATTGATCAGGGCTTGGTTACCATTAGAGGGGGGGCGGAGGCGGGGATTGATGTTGTTTTGCTCTTGGGTAGTTCAGTGCAGGGAAGGCCAGCGGAAACTGTGGAGTTGGAAGGGCGCTTCCTTGATATATGGAGGGAGGCAGGCCTAAGGGTTGTTGCAGCGGAAAAAATGGATCCCCAGGCCTCCCCGGGGTTTTATAGGGCTATGGGCGTTCCCACCATCAGTCATTTAAATACACTGGCTGGGCGCCTAAGTCTCTTGTATTTATTAGACAACGATGTGGAGGAACATTTTGGCCATGGTGAAGGCCAAATCCCCCTCCTACCCTTAGAATGGCTTTTGGACCAGGTGCCCGCAGGATGAGGGAGAAGGTTAGTGTTATTATTCCCGCCTATAATGAAGGCCAGCGCATTGGTGCTACGGTGAAGGCTGCCTCCACCATTGCCAAGGTGACGGAGGTTCTAGTTGTTGACGATGGTTCAAGGGATGCAACCGGTGTGGTCGCCCGCAGGGCCGGGGCCAAGGTGCTAACTTTGCCCCGGAATCAAGGGAAGGGGAAGGCCTTGACCAAGGGAATATCCAGTATCAGCAATAATATAATACTCCTTTTGGATGCAGACCTGGGTGATACCGCTGTCCAGGCCGACCTCCTTCTAGCCCCCCTTCTGGCTGGTGAGGCTGATATGACAATAGGTGTTTTCCCACCTGTTGCGGCTAAAACTGGTTTGGGTATTGCCCTGGGACTAGCCCGCTTGGGAACCAAGCTTCTAACCGGCTTGACATTACAGGCGCCCCTATCTGGGCAGCGGGGTTTTACCCGGGAGGCCCTATGGGAAGTGCAGCCCTTCTTGCCCGGGTTTGGTGTGGAGGTGGGTCTAAATGTGCGTGCAGCCCGCCGGGGATTGCGGATCAAGGAAATTCCCGTGGGCATGAAACATAGGAATACGGGCCTAAATTTCTCCGGATTGTGGCATAGGGGGAGGCAATTTTGCCATATACTTTTAGCCTTGCTACACTTATTTTGGGAGGACCTGGGAGGGGTTTGATGGGACTGTGGTTGGGTGTATACTCCTATCTTCTTACCTATCTTTTGTTGCCCAGTATTTTGGATTTACTCACCAGGGGTATGCTGACAGCCCAAAGTTACCAGGGCCAGAGGATACCTGAAGGAGCGGGTATTGTTATCCTCATTGCCACCGGAGTAAGTCTCATGAGCACGTTGCCATTTTATTGGCCCCAGTGGGAAAGGGAGGGCTTGGTTTTCCTCTTTTTTTTGCTTGCCATTGGCTTACTGGGTCTTTTGGATGATTCCCTTTCCCAGAAAGGAATTAAGGGGTTGCAGGGGCATTTGGACTACTTTTTCCGGGAGGGATGTTTGAGCACCGGACTCCTTAAGGCCTTGGGGGGGGTTAGCACAGCCCTTTTTGTTTCCTGGTTACTATCGGGGGATCTCTACCTATTTTTCCTCAATAGCCTCTTGTTGTGTCTTTCCACCAACGCCCTCAACCTACTTGATCTTAGGCCCGGACGCTCCGGCAAAGCCTTTTTACTAGTCATGTTCATTACCCTTTGGCACAGTAGCAGGGCGGCACCCCTTTTCCTTCTCACCGCTGTGCTGGGGTCTGTGCTGGCCTATCTTCCCGCAGATTTGCAGGGTCAGGCCATGTTGGGGGATACCGGGGCCAACCTATTGGGCGCAAGCCTTGGTATGGCCCAACTTTGGTCATTTTCTCCCAGGCTAAAGGTAACAGTGGTTTTATTACTCATTGGGCTGCACGTATTTTGCGAAGCCTTTTCCCTGAGCAAAATTATCGCCGCTATTCCCTTCCTGGAATTTTTAGACGGTATCGGTAGGTCAAAAAGATAGTATGATCTAGCAAATATAGTGGGAGATGACTATAATTTAACAATAGATTATAGTCTCACAATAATAATATGACATACATCAGGTAAGGAGGAATAGATCTGTTGGGTGGAGAATTAAAGAAGTAATCCATTGCTGTGGGGGTGACCTGGGGAGTGATAAAGGATTTATCACGGGACCATTACGAAAAAATAGATTGGTCAACCATATTTCCCTACATTCACGATGCCCTGATTGTCGTTGATACCAAGTGTAGGATTAAAATATTGAACAATAGGGCGAAGGAAAGTCTTGGGGTATCCCATGGGGATCCAATGGGTCAGCCGGTGGAGGAACTTCTTCCCAACAGCAGATTAAACGAGGTACTTCTGTCGGGCCAGCCGGAATTAAACTACAGGCGCCTTTGGAGGGAAAAGGTATTTCTGGTTAATTCAATTCCCATTAGGGATGCTGGAGGCAAGCTGGTGGGCGCTGCAGCAATTTTTAGGGATATTACCGCGGAGGAAAAGCAGGCCAAGGAGATAGCTAAACTCAAGGAGATACAACAATTGCTGGAGGCTATTATTAACTGTACCCAAGATGCGATTTCAGTTGTGGACCAGGAAGGAAAGGGTATACTAATTAATCCGGCCTACACCCACCTGACGGGGCTTGTGGAAAGGGATGTCATAGGCAAACCACCTACGGTGGATATAGCCGAGGGCGAAAGTATGCATTTAAAGGTGATAAAGACGGGTGAGCCAGTTGAGGGTGCCGTTATGAGGGTGGGCCCCAAAAAACGTGAAGTTGTGGTTAATGTGGCACCAATTATGGTGGACACCAGGCTCAAGGGGAGCGTTGCCGTAATACACGATATTAGTGAAATAAAGCGTTTAAACGATGAATTGGAAAGGGCCAAACGTCGCATCCGTCTTTTGGAGGCCAAGTATACCTTTGCAGATATAATTGGCAACAGCCGCCAAATTAGGACCGCTGTGGAGCAGGCAAAAAGGGCTGCCGGTACCCCGGCGACTGTTCTTTTGCGGGGGGAGAGTGGAACGGGAAAGGAACTCTTTGCCCATGCCATCCATCGTGCCAGCAAAAGGAGAAAGGGGCAGTTCATTAGGGTAAACTGCACCGCCATCGCGGAATCCCTGCTGGAGAGTGAGCTCTTTGGCTACGAAGGGGGAGCCTTTACCGGAGCCCGCCGGGGTGGGAGAAAGGGCTTGTTTGAGGAAGCCAATGGTGGCACAATTTTACTGGATGAAATTGGCGAAATAAGCCCAGCCCTGCAGGCAAAATTATTGCGGGTTCTACAGGAAAAGGAGGTTCTGCGGGTTGGGTCCACTAAACCTATTTCCGTCGATGTGCGGGTCATAGCTGCCACTAATATCATTCTGGAGAAGGCTGTACAAAATGGCACCTTCCGGGAGGATCTTTATTACCGAATTAATGTGGTCCCTGTTTACATCCCCCCTTTGCGCAGCAGGAAGGAAGATATTCCCCAGTTGGTGCATTTTTTACTGCGGAAATTTAATCAAGAATATGGCCGTAATGTGGAGTCTGTAGCTGATAATGTGCTCCAAATACTTATGGACTACGATTGGCCGGGAAATGTGCGGGAGTTGGAGAATGTCCTGGGTCGGGCCATGATTAATATGCGCTTTAATGAAACCATTATCCAGGCCCAGCACCTGCCCTTGCTGCGGCATTATGCTGGGGAGCACTATGCACTGGCTCCCGTTGCCATGTCTCCGGGGGATGGCCAAACGGCCCTACCAGAAACCCTGGAATTAACCCTCCACAAGGCAGAAAGAAAGGCCCTGAACCAGGCCCTAAAATATGCGGAGGGTAATAAGACCAAGGCGGCCCGCCTCCTGGGAATTTCCATAAGGAGCCTCTATTACAAATTGGACAAGTATGCCCTGACAGATTAATTGCACCATATTGCCTGCAAGCCCCAACACGTTTCCTGCAAAATGTTGCAAAAAGGGAACGTGCTTTATTTTCCCCTTGTCATTATGTTCTTGGCATTATAATTGCATTGTATAAAAGTTGGAAACTTGCCATTAATATTACCGGCGACACATAAATCTCTAAACCATACCTTTACTCATGCTGGAGGGATTGGAGTGCTGAGATCCTTTAAGGAAATATTTGCTGTGGTTCGTAAGCAGGAAACCAAAACAATAGCTGTGGCCGTGGCCCAGGAGGCGGAGATATTAAAGGCCCTTTGGGATGCCCAGGACATGGGGTTGGCCCGTTCCATCTTGGTCGGTGAGCAAAAAAAGATTGAGTCCGCCGCCGTGGATATGGGAATGCCCCTCCAAAGGTTTACAATAATTGATGAGCCAGATCCTAACCTGGCGGTCCAACAGGCAGTTGCCCTGGTCCGGGAGGGCCGGGCAGATGTTTTAATGAAGGGGCTTATTGGTACGGCCACCCTTTTGCGGGCGGTTCTAAACAAGGAGAAGGGACTGCGTACCGGCAGAGTTTTAAGTCATGTCGCCGCCTTTGAAGCACCGGGCTATGATCGGCTTTTCCTCCTTACTGATGCTGCCATGAATATTGCCCCTGATTTACAGCGGAAAGTGGAGCTAATTAAAAACGCGGCCATGGTTGCCCATTCCCTTAGAATTGCCAAGCCCAAGGTTGCCCCCATCTGTGCGGTGGAATTGGTAAATACGGAAATGCCTGCCACCGTTGACGCAGCCCTCCTGGCCAAGATGGCAGATAGGGGACAACTCCCGGGGGTGGACCTGGATGGCCCCTTGGCCTTGGATAATGCCGTTTCACCCCATGCGGCCCAATGCAAGGGAATTGTTAGTCCTGTTGCTGGCAAAGCTGATATTTTATTGGCACCCAGTATTGAAGTGGGCAATGTTCTTTACAAAACCCTTCATTATTTCTGCCCGGGGGTAAAAATTGCCGGCATTGTAACCGGAGCTCGGGTGCCCATAGTCCTCACCTCCCGGGCCGATTCCCACGAAATAAAGCTCCATTCCATTGCCCTAAGCCTCCTTCTGGATCCCAAGGCTTAAAGGTAACTTTAGTTTTCCCCGGGGTAGCCAGTGCCCTTAACCGGAGCCAATAAAGCTCCCTTTGGCCATGTCCCGACATTTTTCCCGGGTGGTGGAAAAGGTGCTCCTTTACCGCCAGAACCCGGCGGGTATATTTTATTGCTAGCGGGAGGGAAAAAAGTGAGTAAGGAAGGTATTTTGGTAATAAATCCGGGTTCAACTTCAACCAAGGTCGCCCTCTATCGGGGGGAGGAAATGGTTTTTACAGAAACGCTGCGACATAGTATCGAAGAAATTGCAAGTTTTGCTGGGGTAAGTGAACAGTTTGTTTTTCGCCTCCGGGCCATAGAGGAATTATTGGCTCAAAAGGGCGTGAAAGTAAATACCCTAGCGGCAATTGTGGGGCGGGGTGGTTTTTTAAAACCCATCAAGGGGGGAACATATGAAGTCACCCCAGCCATGGTGGCTGAGCTACTGGAGGGAGTCCGGGGGGAGCATGCTTCTAACCTTGGTGCTCCCCTGGCAATGGAGCTGGGGCAGGCGGCTGGTATTCCTGCCTATATAGTTGACCCGGTTGTGGTGGATGAGTTTGAACCCCTGGCCAGGGTGTCGGGGATGGCAGGTCTGGAAAGGCGCAGTGCCTTTCATGCCCTCAACCAAAAGGCTGTTGCCCGTCGGGCTGCCCGGGATTTGGCCGCCGAGTATGGGGAAATAAACCTCATAGTTGCCCACCTTGGTGGTGGTATTTCCGTTGGTGTCCATAGGCAGGGCAAGGTTATCGATGTAAACAATGCCCTGGATGGTGATGGCCCCTTTGCACCGGAGCGCTCCGGCGGTGTTCCCGTTGGTGATTTGCTCAGACTATGTTTTTCCGGCCGGTTTACTAAAAAGGAAATACACCATCGGGTTGTTGGCGGTGGGGGATTGGCGGGTTATCTGGGAACAAATGATGCACGGGAAGTTGAAGGACTTATCCAGTCGGGGGATGAAAGGGCCCAACTTTACTATGAGGCCATGGCCTATCAGGTGGCCAAGGAAATAGGGGCCGGGGCCACTGTGCTTAAGGGACAGTTGGATGCCATTGTATTGACGGGGGGTATTGCCCATTCCAAAATGTTGACGGGCTGGATAAGGGAAAGGGTGGGTTTCTTAGCTCCAGTTTTAATTTATCCCGGTGAGGATGAAATGGAGGCCCTAACCCAAGGTGCATTGCGGGTTTTGCGGGGCGAAGAGAAGGCAAAGGTCTACAAAGTGGATTAGGCAACAGTTTCGGGGTAGGATGAAGCCCTTTGGGAATGGATAACCCCGGCGGTATTTGAAAAACCTACCAAATGGCAGAGGAGGGAGTAAGGTGGCTAAGGTTGAGTTTAATGAGGAAAGGTGTAAGGGGTGTGGGCTTTGCACCGTTGTATGCCCAGAAGACATTATTGCACTGGCGGCTCGTATCAACAAGATGGGCTACCACCCGGCTCAAGTGAAGGAAATGGATAAATGTACCGGTTGTACCCTTTGTGCCCGGATTTGTCCCGATTGTGTCATTAAGGTTTACAGATAGGAGGAGGTTGTTGATTATGCTGGGAGATAAGGTTTTAATGGTGGGCAATGAAGCCATCGGCGAGGCAGCCATCAGGGCTGGATGTCAGCTTTACTTTGCTTATCCCATCACGCCCCAGAGCGAGCTGCCCCAGCTCCTGGCCCGGCGCATGCCCGAGGAAGGACGTGTTTTTCTCCAGGCGGAAAGTGAAGTGGCGGCCATCAATATTGTCTATGGCGCCGCCGGTGCTGGGGCTAGGGTAATGACTTCATCCTCAAGCCCTGGGATAAGTCTGAAGCAGGAAGGTATCTCATATATTGCCGGGGCTGAATTACCCTGTGTTATTGTCAATATCGTCCGCGGTGGCCCCGGCCTGGGGGGAATACAACCGGCCCAATCGGACTATTTTCAGGCGACTAAGGGGGGTGGCCACGGTGATTATCGCTTAATTGTCCTTGCTCCAGCATCTGTACAGGAGATGGTGGATCTCACCGCCCTGGCCTTTGATCTGGCGGATAAGTATCGGAACCCGGTAATGGTTCTGGGGGATGGCACCCTGGGGCAAATGATGGAGCCCGTAGAGTTTGGTGACATCAAGGCGGAAATTCCTTCTAAACCCTGGGCTACGACTGGGAGGAAGGGCCGGGCTAGAAATGTCATCAATTCCCTTTATCTTGATCCCAACAAGTTAGAAGAGCACAATTGGCACCTTCAGGCCAAGTACCGTAGAATTGAAGGAGCGGAGGTCCGTTATGATTCCTTTAACCTTGCCGATGCCCAGCTAGTAGTAGTAGCCTACGGGATATCGGCCCGCATAGCCCGCACTGCCATTGAGATGGCCCGGGCCGATGGAATTGCGGCTGGCCTCCTGCGCCCCATTACCTTGTTCCCCTTCCCTACTGGGGCCATTGCCCAGGCGGCGGAAAAGGCAGCGGCTTTCCTTTCCCTGGAATTGAGTGCCGGGCAAATGGTGGAGGATGTTCGCCTGGCGGTTAACGGCAGGAGGCCTGTCCACTTCTATGGGAGGACCGGGGGTATAATACCCACACCCCAGGAGGTTTATGAGGAGATAAAGAAACTTGCTGGTGAGGAGGTGGCAAAATGAAGGTTGTATTTGAACGTCCCCAGGCACTGAGTGATGTAACTACCCATTATTGTCCCGGTTGCACCCACGGCATTATTCATCGTTTGGTGGCTGAGACCATTGATGAATTGGGCATTCTGGAACGTACCATTGGTGTGGCATCGGTGGGTTGTTCAGTCCTGGCCTATGATTACTTGGAATGTGACTGGCAGCAGGCGGCCCATGGTCGGGCACCGGCCGTTGCCACCGGTATTAAAAGGGCCCTGCCTGATAGCATTGTTTTTACTTACCAGGGGGATGGCGACTTGGCATCAATTGGAACGGCTGAGATAATTCATGCCGCCAATAGGGGCGAGGCCATTACGGTTATTTATGTTAACAATACGAATTATGGTATGACGGGAGGGCAGATGGCTCCCACAACCCTGGTGGGGCAGGTGACTACCACATCACCCCGGGGAAGGGATACCAAGGAGGCCGGTTACCCCCTAAGAATGGCGGAAATGCTTGCCACCCTGAAGGGTGTAAACTATCTGGCCCGGGTGGCCGTAAATAGCCCAGCCAACATCATGAAGGCCAAAAGGGCAATAAAGCAGGCCTTTACCGTCCAGGTGGAGGATGGGGGATTTGCCCTGGTGGAGGTCCTATCCACCTGTCCAACTAACTGGCGACTGGATCCAGTGGAGGCCCTAAAGTGGCTTGATGATAATATGATTCCTTATTATCCCTTGGCTGAGTTTAAGGTTTCCGGGGAGGTGAAGTGAAGTGAAGCATGAAGTCATTGTTGCCGGTTTTGGCGGCCAGGGTGTGTTGCTTTTGGGACAGGTGCTGGCCTATGCGGGCATGGTGGAGGGGAAGGAGGTTTCCTGGTTGCCCTCCTATGGCCCTGAAATGAGAGGGGGGACTGCCAACTGCACAGTGGTGCTAAGCGATACGGAAATCGGATCCCCCGTTGTCTCCCAACCTAGTTGTGTTATTGCTCTCAACCTTCCTTCCATGGAGAAATTTGAACCGATGCTTAAACCCGGGGGGCGCCTCATAATTAATACCTCCCTTATAGATAAGAAAGCGGAGCGGGCTGATATCGAAGTGGTGGAAGTGCCGGCTACGGAAATTGCCAATGAATTGGGTAGCGGTAGGGTTGCCAATATGGTGGCCCTGGGGGCCTTTGTGCAGCAAACAAAGGCAGTTGACTTCACCACCTTGGAAGAAGCACTGAAAAAGGTTCTTCCCCAGCGAAGGCATGAACTGATTCCCCTCAATTTACAGGCCATTCAAAGGGGGGCAGAAGAAACGAAGTAAGGATTGTGCTGCATCCCTGGGGGGTACAGTTGTTAGAAAGAAATAGGGGATGATTAGCATGGGGCCCACTGGGCCCCATATTGTTTGCGAAAAACAATATCTAGACCAATAAAGATGTCATTACCTATCCCCTGGGTGGTATACTAAAGGCGGGGCCCTTCCGGGTGGGGCTATACGACCTGGCCGGGAGGTATCCAGCTGGCTCTGGGACTACTTTTATCTGGGGGGAGCGGCCATTTTGTTGTGGGATTGTGGCCAGGTAGTCGCTATTCTTTCCCGACGGGAGGGAGTGACTGAGGTACTTGTTAGAAGGGGACATACCTTGGAGAAGGCCGTTAATTATGAGAAGTTGACCGGTTCCATCTCCTTGGGTGATGAGGTGGTGGTAAATACCACTGCCCGGTCCTTGGAATTGGGAAGTGGAGGGTATGATTTTGTCATTCATATCCAAGGCAGGGAGAATGAAGGGCCTCCCCACGGGGGACACATAATGAAACTGCGCTATACCCCCTGCCAGATGTCTTGCCTAACCGTGGAAGAGGAGGAGAGCCCCCATCATAAGGTTATGGCCAGCGCCGAATCCTTGGACAATATGCCAGTAATATGCGGATCCTTGCACAGCATTTTACCCGCTGTGGCTGCCGCCGTAAAATGGCGGTCCAATTGGCGGGCCCGTCTAGCCTACATTATGACCGATGGTGCAGCATTACCCCTTTCCTGGAGCAAGGTGGTGGCTCAATTAAAACAGCACGGCCTCCTAAATTGGACAATTACTGTGGGTCACGCCTTCGGGGGTGATTTGGAGGCCGTCAATTTGTACAGTGGATTGTTGGCTGCCAGGCATGTGGTGGCGGCCGATATAGCCATTGTATGTATGGGTCCGGGTATTGTTGGCACGGGTACCAGGTACGGTTTTACCGGGATAGAGTTGGGGGAGATTGTCAATGCGGTTTCGGTTTTGGGGGGTGTTGCCGTTGCAGTGCCCAGGATTAGCTTTGCCGATGGAAGGGCCCGCCACCGGGGGGTCAGTCACCACACTTTGACGGCCTTGGGCAGGGTTGCCCTGCGGCCGGCCCTAATATCCCTACCAATTTTGCCCCGGGAAAAGTATATTTTTATCCGTAAACAATTGATTACCGCGGGTCTATGGGAAAAGCATGGGGTGGCCATGGCTTCTGGGGAGGATGCCCTGCAACTACTGGAAAGTTTCGGTATAGGCCTGTCCACAATGGGGCGGGGTTTAGGGCAGGAGAGGGAGTTTTTTGCCGCTGCTGCCGCGGCGGGGATTATTGCTTGGGAACTTTATGCTGCCAATGCCAGAGGAGTTCACCAAGGGTTAGATAATCGGTGGAAAATTGCTCCAGCTGATCCAGGACCTCCGCCTTGGTCCCCATAAGATAAAAACCTCTAGCTGTAATCACTGGGCGCACCGTACCAGCCCCCCATTTTAGAAGCTAGTCTATGGACAAGGCCTTAATTTTATACCAATAACCCCAAGGGAGAGGGTGAAATGGCAATTAAAACCTTAAAGAGCAATTATGTTTACCAGGGTAAAATTCTTGCCCTCCGTATTGATGAGGTGGAATTTCCCGCTGGCATGATTGGCAAGCGGGAGGTTGTGGAACACCCCGGAGCGGTGGGGATAATAGCATTGACAGAGGACAATGAGGTTGTGTTGGTCAAACAGTTTCGGCAGGCAACGGGGGACAATATGTGGGAAATACCCGCGGGTAAATTGGAACCGGGGGAGGATCCCCAAGGGTGTGCAATTAGGGAATTGAAGGAGGAAACAGGCTTTACCGCTCGGCACTGGCAAAAATTAACCAGCTTTTATACAAGTCCGGGATTTGCCAATGAGATCCTGCACCTTTATTTTGCCCGGGGGCTAAAGGCGGGGGAGCAAAACTTGGATCCCGGTGAATATATAAACACCTCTCTGCTACCATTGCCCCAAGCACTGTCTTGGGTGAGGCGGGGGCAAATATGTGATGCCAAGACCATCATTGGCCTCCTTTGGCTAAATGCTGGTGGATGGGGGGAATGAGGGGGGATGAAGGAATTTTATGTTGATCTTCATGTTCATCTTGGGGTTAATTGGAAGGGCGGCCCTGTAAAAATAACTGCCTCCCCCCAAATGTCCCTAAAAAGAATACTTGTTGAGGCCCGGGAGCGCAAGGGCCTGGATATTGTGGGTATAGTTGATACCCTTGGCCCCCTTGTGCAGGAGGAATTGCAGCAGCTCTGCCGGGAAAATATTCTCCGGGAACTGCCGGGGGGCGGCCTGAGGCATAAAAATGGGATTACCCTTATTTTGGCAGGTGAGCTGGAAACAAAGGAAGGTGCCCATTTTATTGTTTATTTACCCAACTTAAACTCCCTCCAGGGTTTTGCCGAGCTGGTTTCACCCTTTATTACCAATATAAATCTCAGCACCCAACGGGCTGCTATTACCCTCCAGGAATTGGTATCAATGGCCGCAACTTCCGGTGGCCTGGTTATTCCAGCCCATGCTTTTACACCCCATAAGGGTGTTTATGGGTGTGCCGTTAGACGTCTTAAGGAGCTTTTTCCCGGTAATATCCCGCCGACATTGCCGGGGCTAGAATTGGGTTTGAGCGCCGATACCTTTTTAGCAGACAGGATTGCCGAAAGCCAGCAATTGACCTTTTTGTCCAACTCCGATGCCCATTCCCTGGGGAAGTTGGCCCGGGAATATAATGTTATCCGCTGCCGGGAAGCCTCATATGAGGAATTAATGGCAGCCCTGGCTGGTATTGGTGGACGGAAGCTGGCTAGCAATTATGGCCTGGAACCCCGGTTGGGCAAATATTATCGCACCTTTTGTTCTGCCTGTGCTTATATTGCCCAGGAACCGGGCCCCATTTTTACCTGCCCCCGCTGTGACTCAGATCAGGTAGTCTTGGGGGTGAGGGATCGGATTGATTTCATTGCCGATTGGGATCAAGCCCATTCCCCTCCGGGGCGCCCCCCTTACAACTATCAAATCCCCTTGGAATTTATTCCCGGGATAGGGCCACGGACATTGGCACGGGTGTTGTCTACCTTTGGGACAGAAATGAATGTACTCCATAATACAAGCCCCCAAGAATTGGCCAAGGCCCTGGGGGAAAGGCTGGCCCGACGCATTGTCCAGGCCCGGGAGGGAAGGCTTCCCATCATCCCCGGTGGTGGGGGAAAGTATGGAAGGATCTGCCTTTAAGCCCATGGCCGGGGATAATAAAAGGTGGCCATCCCCACAGGCATATTATTCCTCAGCAGGGAATAGTAATGAAATTAGCCAATGGGTTCAAGTGGGGGTGCTACAATGTATCACCGGGGGCAGCTTATGGGGTTTTTGCAGGATTATCTGCGGGAGAACTTGGGGCTATACCTATTTGTCATCTTACTTTTTACAATTGGAGTTACCTTCGGTGCCTTGGCCATAAAAACCCTTGATGGGGAACAAAAGGCAGAGCTATTTAGCCACCTGGAATTGTTCATCCAAGGTATTGATCTTACCATAGTGTCTGAATCCAATTTGCCCCTCCAACAGAGCCTGCAGGGTAATATAAAGACCATGGGATTGATCTGGCTTTTGGGCCTTTTGGTATTGGGACTGCCCCTGGTTTTGCTTATGCTTTTTACCAAGGGATTTGCCCTGGGTTTTACGGTGGGGTTTTTGGTTCAGGAATTAGGCTACAAGGGAATTATCTTTAGTGTGGCTTCAGTGCTTCCCCCCAACATTCTTCTCATCCCAGCCCTAATCATGATGTGTGTTGCAGCCATTTCTTTTTCTTTGCTGATAATCCGCAGTCGCCTGGCCCTTCGCAAACGGGGCTTATATAGGCAAGTACTTGCTTTTAGCTCCACCGCCGTGCTGGCAATTGCCATGGGTTTAATCGCTTCCCTGATAGAAGTCTTTGTGTGTCCGGTGTTTATTAATCTGGCCAGCGGCCTATTCTTTCAGTGAAGGGGCAAAATGGGGAAGTTTTCGCCCAAGCCCGGGGGCTGGTATATATGCCATTTTTGAGTTATCCTTTCTATTTTTAAATTGAAAAGGGGGGAAAAAGGGTTTTCTGCTAATTTTGTGGAATGGATGGGGGGGAAACAGAGGAGGGTTGGAATGAAGAAAGGTGAGGGTAAAACCTACCTCAAGTACTTTTTAGACTATTTGCGGGTAGAAAGGGGGTTTGCCGCCAATACCGTCTTGGCCTATGAGGGTGATCTGAGACAATTCTTTGCTTACCTAACCCATGAGCTGGGTATTGCTTCCCCGCTATTGGTTGAGGAACATGTTTTATCCTCATACCTATCTTTTTTACGGGGCAAGGGATTTGCGCCGGCTTCGTTGGCCAGGAAGGCGGCATCCCTAAAGGCCTTTTATCGTTTTCTAATTGAGGAAAATATACTAGGGGAAAATCCCACCCGTTTTTTACATTCGCCCCAGCAGGACAAGCTTTTGCCCGATGTTCTCAGCGAGGGGGAAGTGGAAGCTCTCCTCAAGCAGCCTCGGGGCGTTTCCCCCCGGGCCCTCCGGGATCGGGCCATGCTGGAAACCCTTTATGCTACAGGGTTGCGGGCCTCTGAACTGGTTGGTTTAAATAGGCGTGACTTAGATTTAAACCTTGCTTATGTGCGTTGCCTAGGAAAGGGAGGCAAGGAACGTATTGTGCCCTTGGGGGGAAAAGCCATTGAAGCGGTGGTTAGTTACCTTCGCTCGGGAAGGCCCCAGCTAATGGGTACCACCATGACTGAAGCCTTTTTTGTCAATGTTAGGGGAAGGCGAATAACCCGTCAGGCCCTGTGGCAAATACTAAAGAAGTATGCCCAAGGGGCGGGGATAAAAAAGAATATAAGCCCCCATACCTTGCGGCATTCCTTTGCCACCCATCTGTTGGATAATGGGGCTGACCTGAGGATTGTCCAAGAGCTCTTGGGTCATGTAAGTATTGCCACAACCCAAATCTATACCCATATTAGCAATCAGCGCTTGCATCAGGTATATGAAAAATACCATCCCCGGGCCTAACCAATGGATATTGTTGCGGCCTTATCGGGATTAGGAGGAGTAAAGGCGGAATGGAAATTAATCGGGTTGTTCTCATGGTCCTGGATAGTGTGGGTGTGGGTTATGCCCCCGATGCAGCCGAATATGGGGATGAGGGCAGCAACACCCTTGGCCATGTGGCTGCGGCCGTCGGGGGGCTTCACCTTCCCAATTTGGGCTCATTGGGTTTGGGCAATATAATACCCATAGAGGGTGTTCCCCCCCAGGCCTCTTCCGCTGCGGCCTGGGGACGCCTAGAGCCGGCATCGGCGGGTAAAGATACCACCACCGGACATTGGGAATTAGCCGGTGTCATCCTAAAAAAACCCTTTCCCCTCTATCCTGCAGGTTTTCCACCGGAAATAATCGGAGCCATAGAAGGGGCCTTTGGCAGAAAAATATTGGGCAATGTTGTGGCTTCCGGGACGGAAATCATTGCTGAACTAGGGCCTAGACATTTGAATACGGGCTGGCCCATTGTTTACACCTCGGGGGATAGTGTTTTTCAGCTTGCCGCCCATGAGGAAGTGATTCCTTTGGACAAACTCTATGACTTTTGCCGGAGGGCCAGGGAAATACTGCGGGGGGAACACGCGGTGGCCCGGGTCATAGCCCGCCCCTTCATTGGTCAGGTGGGTTCCTTTGTACGGACGAGAAACCGTAGGGATTTTTCCCTTGAGCCACCCCAAGAAACCATTCTGGATCGTTTGGTGGCCGCCGGCAGGGAGGTCATTGGAATAGGGAAGATTGAAAACATCTTTGCGGGACGCGGTATTAGTAGGGGCATTCCCACCGGCAATAACCTGGAGGGTCTGGCCCAAACCCTAACCGTTGTGGCAGAAGGGGGACGGGGACTTATCTTTGTCAATCTTGTTGATTTTGACATGCTTTTTGGCCACAGACGGGACCCCCAGGGCTATGCCAGGGCCCTGGAGGAATTTGACCGTACCTTGCCCCAACTCACCGGGGCCTTGAAAGCCAGTGATCTTCTTATCATAACTGCTGATCATGGTTGTGATCCCACCGCTGGTGGCACTGATC
The DNA here is from genome assembly GCA_012518435.1 of Bacillota bacterium. Lineage (GTDB taxonomy): Bacteria > Bacillota > DTU030 > DTU030 > DTU030 > JAAYTH01. Next base: position 2,118 of record JAAYSG010000037.1, on the reverse strand, counting down.
ATACCCGGGAGTTTGTGCCCCTGTTGGTTTGGAACCAAAAAATGCGGCCGGGAATTAATTTGGGGGTGAGGAAAACCTTTGCTGATGTGGCCGCCACCTTGTCCGCCTTATTTGGACTCCACTGGCCCGGCCCCGGTACAAGTTTTCATTCATTATTGTCTTAAAGGAGGATGATTTAAGCCATGGATAACTTGCGGGCGAAGATGGAATTTGCCGCCAGCTTTCTGCAAAAAAGATTACCGTGCCCAGCCGAAACCGGCATAATTTTGGGGACCGGTTTGGGTGGTCTGGCGGAAAAAATTACTGCTCAGGTGTTGATTCCCTACAAGGAAATACCTTATTTTCCCCGGTCAACGGTGGTGGGGCATGAAGGTAAATTGGTTGGGGGCAGATTGGCTGGTGTGCCTGTGCTGGCCCTTAAGGGAAGGTTCCACTACTATGAAGGATACACCATGCGGGAAGTAACATTTCCCATTAGAGTCATGCAGCTCTTGGGGATAAAGAATCTCATAATAACCAATGCGGCCGGGGGCCTAAATCCCGATTTTTCCCCGGGGGATCTTATGCTAATTAAGGATCATATTAATCTAATGGGGGATAACCCCCTCATAGGGCCCAATGATCCCGAATTGGGGCCCAGATTCCCTGAACTATCCAGGGCCTATGAGCAAGAATTGCAACAACTGGCCATTGCCAAAGCTACCCAGGTGGGCATCGGCATCAAAAGGGGAGTCTATGTGGCAGTAACGGGCCCCAATTTTGAAACTCCAGCAGAGCTAATTTTCCTTGCCCGCATAGGTGGGGATGCCGTGGGTATGTCCACAGTCCCGGAAGTTATTGCTGCCCGCCATGCAGGGATGAGGATCTTGGGCATTTCATGTATCACTAATGTGGCCCATGGCCATCAACCCCATGCAGCCCATCATGAGGAGGTTTTGGCCACGGCGGCAAAGGCCGCTAAAGACCTGGAACGCCTATTGGAACTATTGGTGGTGGATATTTAAGCACCGTTTACCCCGGCCAAGAAGAATTTTACCCCCATGTCATAAATTCTCCCTTCCTCTCATAAGAAGATCTTGATGGGCCGCCTAGTGAGGAAAGGGGGAGAAAGGAATGCCTCTAGACCGGAGGTTTGTGGTTGCCTTAACTGTTTTTGTCCTCCTGATGTCCCTACTATCCCCCCCGGGGTATTGTCAAGAAATAGAGACCGAGGCCCTTAGTGCAGTTTTGCTGGATGGCGGCACAGGGGAAATTTTATTTGCCAAGGATCAGAATACCCCCCGGGCACCGGCCAGCATGACCAAGATCATGACCCTTTTATTGGCCTTTGATGCCATCGCGGCTGGTAGGGCTAGTTTGGAGGATCAGGTGTCAATTACGGAAGGTGTTAACACCTTGGGCGAGGATCCTGGCACCTGGGTCTGGCTGGAACCGGGGGAAATATGGTCCCTGAGAGAACTCCTAATTGCCATTGCAGTGGCGTCGGCCAATGATGCCTGTATTGCTGTGGCTGAACACATTGCTGGGAGTGAAACAATCTTTGTTGAGCTCATGAATCAGCGGGCCCAAAGCCTGGGTATGGAAAACACCTCCTTTCAAAATTCCCATGGACTCAGTGCTGAGGGGCACTATATGAGTGCCTATGATACTGCCCTCCTCAGCCGGGAAGCCGTCAAGTATCCAAAATTACTGGAATTGACCTCCACCTATGAATACCCGGGCTTTCGTCCTGACCCAAGGCGTCTTGATCTTTGGAACACCAACAAGCTATTGGTTTGGTACGAGGGGGTAGATGGCTTGAAGACAGGCTGGACGGAGGAGGCGGATTATTGCCTAGCCTCCACAGCCCGGCGAAATGGCTTGCGGCTCATCAGTGTGGTTATGGGTTGTAAGGTTGCCAATGGTCATTTTTCCGAATCAATTAAGCTCCTTCAGCACGGCTTTGCCAACTACTCTTGCCAGCGGGTCGTTACTAGGGGTCAGATTTTGGAACGGATGCCGGTTTTGCGGGGTAAGGAAGTGGCCGTTGAGTTGATTGCTGTAGATGATTTAAATGTGACCCTGCCCAAGGGGGAAACAGATTTTACGGTGAAGATTGTTCCAGCCCAGGAGTTACTG
>JAAYSG010000036.1 GCA_012518435.1 Bacillota bacterium | reverse complement strand
CTTGACAAAGGATGACTTTGTCCAGATCTTGACCAAACCCGAAAATGCCCTTTTAAAGCAATACCAGGCATTACTGGAGACAGAAGGAATAAAACTCCATTTTACAACAGATGCTATAAAAGAAATTGCCGCCCTGGCAAGTCAGATTAATGAACAGGCAGAAAATATAGGTGCTCGCCGTCTCCATACCATTTTGGAACGGCTCTTGGAGGATATATCCTTTTCTGCCCCAGAATACACTAAGGGTGTTTTAGAGATCGATGCCGCATATGTTCAAGAACAGCTGGAAGCGATTGTAAAAGATCGGGATCTCAGCCGTTACATTTTATAACATGTTTAGGAGGAAAAAATATGAACTTGTTAGAAAAAACTCGTCGCGTAAATAAGTTGTTGCAGAAGAGCGCCGGCTACCCGGTAGATTTTGAAGAGATATGTATTGTTTTGAGTGAACTTGTCAACGGTAATATTTATGTTGTCAGCCGTCGGGGCAAGATCCTGGGCAAAGCCCTTCTGGCGGGATATGACTATGATGCATTGGAGGAAGATTTTATCGAGGCTGGGCGTTTCTCCGATGAGTACAACAACCAACTGCTGCAAATATTTGAAACAAGCGCCAATATTAAACAGGCCGATCAGTGTGTTATGGATGGGGGAATAGAATGCATGTTCCCTGGTCAAATGGTAACCATTGTTCCCATTAATGGAGCAGGTGACCGCCTGGGAACCTTAATTTTATCCAAACATGAGGAAAACTTTACCGAGGACGACCTGGTATTGGCTGAATACAGTGCCACTGTAGTAGGAATGGAAATAATAAGATCTAAATCAGAGGAAATCGAGGAGGAAGCCCGTAAAAAAGCTGCAGTGCAAATAGCCATTGAAACCCTCTCTTATTCAGAATTAGAAGCGGTTTTGCACATCTTCGAAGAGCTAAAAGGCGATGAGGGCTTGCTGGTGGCCAGCAGGATCGCTGACCGGGTTGGTATTACCCGCTCGGTTATTGTCAATGCCCTACGAAAATTTGAAAGTGCCGGTGTTATCGAATCCCGCTCCCTGGGCATGAAGGGAACTTATATCAAGGTCCTCAATGATCGCCTTTTGCCCGAACTGCAAAAGGTTAAGTAGGCCATTCCCAGAAAAAGAAGGGACTAAAGGACTACAGAAAATATTTCCATATAAGCAGGAAAGTATAGTTATAATGTAGAACAATAGAATAATTGCAGACAACGTGCAACGTGTTGCCATGCTGCAAGATGTGTAATAATTATATCCTCGCCGGGGCAAACCTAGGGCGACTTAGGGACGCAAAACCACTGGATCTTGGCTAAACCAAGACAGCCGGGTTGCCGGGGATTTGCCCCCGGTTAAACTATATTTACCGGGGTTATTTATTATCCCTAAGTATACCAAGGGGGGATGCCTATGTCTTTTTGGGAAGGGGAAAACAGTATAAATACACTTGGACAGGCCCTAAACTATGCCGGCCTCCGGCAAAGATTGTTGGCCGATAATATTGCTAATGCGCAAACACCTGGCTACAAACGTAAGGATGCCACCTTTGCCAATCACTACCGTACCGCCCTAAGGGCTAGGGTTACACACCCTAGGCATATTGCCATATATACCGAACCTACCATAGTTAGGGATTCAATTTTACAAAACAGTACTGGCAAAAATGATGATAACAATGTGGACATCGATTTGGAAATGGCGGAACTGGCCAGGAACACACTTTATTTCCGCAGCATTAGCAGGCAAATATCCCAATCCTTGGCTAATTTAAAAATGGCCATAAGTGAGGGGAGGCGATAGAAAATGGGTCTATTTTCTAGTTTTAACATCAGTGCTTCCGGAATGACGGCCCAGCGTTTGCGTATGGACCTTATAGCCAATAACCTGGCCAATGCCAATACTACCCGCACCAAAGACGGTGGCCCTTATCAACGGCAGGTGCCTGTATTTTCCTTGCGGGATGCCACCCCCTTTTTACCTCCTGTATTCACCAGAGGTCTGGGTAAAACCACCCCGGGCGGAGTAAGGGTTGAAGCCATTGTGCGGGACCCAACACCGCCCCGGCGAATCTTCAACCCGGAACACCCCGATGCTAAGGAAGATGGGTATGTGGACTATCCCAATGTCAATGTGGTTATGGAAATGACGGATCTCATCTCCGCCAGCCGGGCCTATGAAGCCAATGTAACAGCCTTTGATGCCCTCAAAACAATGGCCAACCAAGCCTTGGAAATAGGCCGCTAGGTTTTGACCTTTATGGAAAGGGGAAAGGGAATGCAAGTACACAATCAGTTGCTAAATGAAATGGTTAGTGTCCGCCCAGAGAAATTCCCACTGCCGGACACCAAAGCAAACAAGGGGGAGATGCCATCCTTTGCCCACATGTTGAAAAATTCCATTTCCAAAACCAATCAACTTTTGCAGGCCAGTGATGCGGCAAACAGAAATCTTGCCCAAGGGCAAATTGAAATAGAGGACCTCCACCAAGTAGTTTTGGCAGGAGAAAAGGCAGAGCTATCATTACTACTAACTGTTCAGGTCCGCAATAAGATAATTGAAGGCTACCAGGAGTTAATGCGGATGCAGGTATAATTGGCTGGGGAAAAATTGCTTTCCCCGCTGCTCATATTCAAGGATCATATTCTAATATAGTTGGGTAACGGGGTGGAGAGGATGGCAAGTCTACCGGAAGTTAGGGAACAAATCAATCACTTCTGGAACAATATGGATCGAAGAAAAAAAATTAAATTTGCACTTGTACTAGCGGCAGCTTTATTGGTGATACTTGTCCTGTTATTTGTAACCAAACCCCGGTATGAAGTGCTTTTTGCTAACCTAACCGCCGAAGACGCGGGGGAAATCACGAACCGGTTGGAAGAGATGGGTATTTCCTACCAACTGGCTGACAATGGCAGTAGTATTATGGTGCCCAAGGACAATGTATACGGTGTGCGAAATAGCCTTGCCATGGATGGGATCCCCCGGGGTGGTGTTGTAGATTTTGGTATCTTCGATGAAACAAAATTGGGGACCACGGAATTTGAACGCCGGGTCCAGTACCGCCGCGCAATTCAGGGGGAGCTAACCCGTACAATTACCGCCATGGCCGGGATTAAAAATGCATGGGTCCAAATTAGCATACCCGAACCCCGCCTCTATCTATCCCAAGAGGAGAGGGCAACCGGGGCTATCCTCCTGGAAACTGTGGGTGAATTGCGACCAGAACAGGTGCGGGGTATTGTGCATTTGGTATCCCATAGTGTGGAAGGCTTGGATACTGAGGATGTAACAGTTGTCGATATTAGGGGACAGGTTTTGTCCCATGACATAGGTTCCACCACTGCCCTGGGTTTAACATCTAACCAGTTCGAAATACAAAGGCAGACAGAAAGGGAACTAGAACAGGGTCTTAGGAATATGCTGGAAATGGTCATTGGTGTGGGCAAGGTGGTTACCAAGGTTAAGGCAGAAATTAATTTCGACCAAATGGAGGTAACCTCCCAATTTTTCGAGCCAACCCAGGCTGGCGAGGGTATTGTCCGGAGTATACAAGAATTGGAACGTTCCTTTCATGGTGAAGGTGGAAGAGGGGGCGTCCCCGGAACCGATGCCAACATCCCGGGGGGAGGCATCCCCATTTATCAGGAGGGTGGGGAAGGGGAATCGGAGTATTACGAAAGGGAAACAACCACAAATTACGACATTACAGAAATACATGAGCGCCGGGTAATAGCCCCCGGGCAGGTAAAGCGATTATCTGTGGCAGTGATCATAGACGAAAATGACTTAACCATGGAGCAAAGGCTTGCCATAGAAGATACTGTTAGCGCGGCCGTTGGGTTAGATTTTTCCCGGGGTGACCAAATCACCGTGGCCAGCCTTCCCTTTGCCGATAGCCCCTTTCTGGAATTAGAGGATTTGGTCGAAGCGAAAAAACCATATGGATTTTGGCTGTATCTTGTTGGTGCGGGGTTATTGCTGATTGCTGGATTCTTATTGTACCGCCAGCGCCAACGGCAAAGACAGGTGGAAGATTATAGAATGGTATTGGAAGAGGCAGCCGCAGTGCAAGTGGAGGAAGAGGATGAAGAAGCGGTGGAAAGAAAGCAACTCCTAGAACAGGTTGGGCGTTTAATACGGCAACAGCCTGAAACCGTCGCCCAACTACTGAGCACCTGGATGGCCGAAGATTAGGGGTGTTAGATATGGCCCGCCGTAGTCTATCGGGAAAGGAAAAGGCTGCAGTTGCTTTAATCACCTTGGGCCCGGAGCTATCCGCCGAGGTGTTTAAGCATCTGCGAGAAGATGAAATAGAAGAATTAACCCTAGAAATTGCCAGTATGCGTAAGGTTGATCCCGAGCAAAAGGATATTGTTTTGAGTGAATTATACAATATGTACCTGGCACAGGAGTACATAGCCCAGGGGGGCATAGAATATGCCCGGGAGATTCTAGAAAGGGCCCTGGGCAACCAAAAGGCCCTGAGCATTATCGACAGATTAACCTCATCCTTACAGGTTAAACCCTTTGAATTCATCCGCACAACGGATCCACAGCAGCTTCTGACCTTTATCCAGGGTGAACATACTCAAACCATAGCCTTAATTTTAGCCTTTCTCCGGCCGGAACAGGCCGGAACCATTTTAGCGGCCCTCCCACCGGAAAAACAAGTGGATGTGACAAAGCGGATGGCCTTGATGGAGGGTACCTCGCCGGAAATAATACAAGAGATAGAAAAGGTACTGGAAGATAAGCTATCTGACCTGGTGGGACAAGATTCTACCCGGGTTGGGGGAGTTGAGGCCCTGGTTGAGGTATTAAACCAAGTAGATAGGGCTACCGAAAAGACCATTTTGGAAAATCTGGAGGAGCATGAACCAGAACTGGCGGATGAGATCAAGCGATTACTCTTTACCTTTGAGGATATTATACAATTGGATGATAGGGCCGTCATGCGAGTTTTGCGGGAAGTTGACTTGGCCAATGACCTACCATTGGCCCTTAAGGTTGCCAGTGAAAGTGTAAAGGAGAAGATCTTTGCAAATATGTCCAAACGGGCAGTGGAGACACTCCAGGAGGAGATGGAATATCTGGGTCCTGTCCGGCTGCGGGATGTGGAGGATGCCCAACAGCGGATAGTCAATACAATTCGGAGACTTGAAGAAGTGGGTGAGGTCATAATTATCCGTGGTGGGGAGGATGAAATAGTTGTCTAGGATAATTAAGGGTGTCCAAGTGACAACACAGGCTTCTACCATTGGGAAAAAAGATACTAGCCCATTGACGACTAAAACCCCATGCAAGGATACCAAATACCACATATTAAGAAATCATATTTTATCCAATGCGGAAAATAAAGCAAATGCTCTAATTTACGCCGCCCAGGAACAAAGCCGTTCCATATTGGAAGAAGCAAGCCTAGAGGCAAGGGCAATAAGGGAAAATGCTCACTCTGAGGGCTATTCCCAGGGCTATAAGAAAGGGAAGGAGGAAGCCCTCAGCCTAAAAAAGAAAGCGGAGAGCATTGTGGAAAACGCCCGCCGAGAAAGAATAGATATTATAAACTCCGCGGAACCTGAAATTATTAGCCTGGCCCTCCGCATGGCGGAAAAAATAGTACACCGGGAATTAGACCTTGATAATTCACTGCTCCTGAGCATGCTCAGGGGAATAAAGCTGGGCGATTTAGGCCAAAAAATAGTGATCCGGGCTAACCCCAAGGTTTTACCAATATTGCAGGCCCAGGAGAAGGAACTGTTACTAATTTTCCCCGGGGAAGGGCTCCGCCTGGAACCCGACCCCAGGGTGGAAGAAGGTTTTATACTTGATACGGAAATGGGAACCATTGATGCTAGGGTTACAAGCCAATTGAAGGAACTGGAGAAGGTGCTCAGAGAAGTGATGCTCCGTGAGGAATAAATCATTTTCCGCAGCAAAATACTTTGCAGCCCTAAAAAATGCTACCCCTCATAGGATTTTAGGCCGAATAATCCGCGTGACGGGGACGCTATTGGAATCCCAGGGCCCCCCAGCCAGTATAGGGGAACTATGTTTAATTGGTCAGCAAAAATTACGGGCGGAGGTCATCGGTTTTCGCGCCAATCACCTTCTTTTAAGTCCCCTGGGGGAAATGACGGCGATAGCCCCGGGAGTACCTGTGAGGGCCACAGGGAAACGCCTAGCCGTTGGCGTCGGCCCGGAATTATTGGGCCGGGTCCTGGATGGTTTTGGCCAACCCTTAGACAAAAAGCCTCCCCCCAAAACCAGCACCATGTATCCCCTTGAAAACACTCCACCCCATCCCCTTCTTCGTTCCCGTATCACAAGGACCCTACCTGTGGGTATTAGGGCCATAGATGGATTGCTAACCTGTGGCCGGGGGCAGAGGATGGGGATATTTGCCGGGAGTGGCATTGGTAAAAGCACCTTGCTGGGAATGATGGCCAAAAACACGGAGGCCGATGTCATCGTCATTGCCCTTATTGGAGAGCGGGGGCGCGAAGTCAGGGAATTTTTAGAAAAGGTTCTGGGTGACAAAGGATTGCAACGCTCAGTCCTAGTGGTTGCCACCTCGGACCAATCACCCCTCTGCCGGGTTAAGAGTGCCTTTTTAGCCACCTCCATAGCAGAATACTTCCGCGATCAGGGCCAGGATGTCCTCTTACTTATGGATTCCATTACCCGCTTGGCAATGGCCCAAAGGGAAATTGGTTTAACTGCCGGGGAGCCCCCCACCAGTAAAGGTTATACTCCCTCGGTATTTTCCTTGCTACCCCGGCTCTTAGAGCGCTCTGGTACTGCGGAAAAGGGTTCGATAACAGGGATATATTCTGTTTTGGTTGAGGGTGATGACCCCAATGACCCCATTGCCGATGCTGTCCGCGGAATACTTGATGGTCACATCTTTTTATCACGTTCTTTGGCCCAGGCAAATCATTATCCACCCATTGATATATTGGCCAGTACCAGCCGGCTCATGATTGATCTGGTCGACCAAGAGATATTGGGGCTAGCCGCACGGGTGAAATCAATCCTATCCCTACGGCGGGAAAATGAAGACCTGGTCAATATAGGAGCATATATCCCGGGGAGCAATGCCAAGCTTGATGAAGCCCTATCATTATATCCCCGCATCCAAAGGTTTTTGCAGCAAGGAATAACGGAAAAGGTTAGTTTAACAGATACCCAGCGGGAGCTGCGCGCTCTTTTTGCAAAGGAGAACTAGATTAGGGTGAAAATACTGCGTCTCCTTGATTTGAGGAAACAACAGGAAAAACAAGCCAGGGGTATTTTTAGCCAAGCCCTAAGATGCTGGCAACTGGAAGCACACCGCCTCGACAATTTAAGGGGTGAACTAGTGCAGGTTAAAGATTTACTCCACAAACAAGAAAGACTACAAATTAATATCTGGCAGAGGTATACAAAATACATTGCTAAACTGGAAGAAATGATCAAAATTCAAAGGGAACAAGTGGAGGAAAAAAGGGAGGATATGGAAAAGGCCCGCCTAGACTGGGAAGAAAGCCGCATGGAAAAGGAAAAAATGGAAGTGCTCCTAAAAAAACGAAGGGAGGTTCAAGAGGAAAGACAAAGGATGCTAGGCCAAAGGGAGCTGGATGAAATTGGTAGGGCAATGGTCTTACGGGGCAATAGGGTCTAAAGCAAAGCTGGGGGTACACTTCTATGGCAATGGCGACTTGGCGGAAAAAAAGCCTGCGGATCCTACTTAGTGGGATAGTAATTCTCATACTGTTGGGCATTATTAGCTACTTAACAGTACTTCTCCTGGGCTACTTTAACATTGTAGATGTGGGAGCATTGAAAACGAACTTACAGCAAAGATTTATCTCTAATGGGGCCGAAGACAATCTTACCAAGGATCCCCTTGATGCAGAATTGCAGGCCCTGCAAAGGGAACTTAACAAACTAGAGGAGGAAAATACCTCCCTACGAAATGAAATTAGACAAAAAAGCAATGAGGTTGTGGAGCTTCTGGAAGAGCTTGATGAATTGGAAACAATATTACGGGAATTGGAGAGTGAGAAACAATCCCAAAGCCGGGTTGCGGAAGTTTACGGGAAAATGCGTCCCCAACAGGCTGCTAACATCTTGGCAAAGTTGCCCCAGGAGGAAGTGCTGGCAATCCTAGCCCTGTTGGATGCCCAGCAAGTAAGCCAGATCCTGGCCCAGTTAGAACCAAAGCAGGCGGCTAGCTTGACCCAAGGAATGAGCAACCCGAAATAAACAACCCGAAGGGAGGTGATTAAAATAGATGTTTTACCGGTAATGGCCGACCTATTAACGGCTCCCAAATTAGATCCTAAGGAAGAAAAAGTAGATGCGGTTTCCAGCGCCTTTCCCCTTTTGATAGCCGCTTTACTTGGGGAGCAACCCAAACTGTATTTAGGAGAGGAAATTCAGGGACAAGCCCCCCTTCCGGAAGATGGCGTAACCTTCCAACCTGTATGTGGGGAAAGTGTGATCCCCTACTTCAATGAAGAACAAATAGAAAGGATAAATGATGGTGGCCCATTTGAAACTCCACTGGCAAACATAAACGCTGAAGATGGAGAAGGGGAGGCCTTTCATTGGGGTGCCCCAGACACAACTCCCATTTCCCAATTGGATAATGAACCCGCCGGTCATCTGGAAGATATGCCATGCGAAGAAGGAGGAACTGCTTTGGGTATATTCCCAGAGGAAAGGGAGAGTACCCGGGACCTGGCCTTGGAGAAAACCCATTTACCCAGGCAACTAGCCAGCAGTGAAGGCTCCCTTGAGTACAAGGCAACCAAAATAGAATCCGAGACACTCAAGACTAAAATAAGTACCCCCAAGGGGGAGGGGGAAACACCCCATAAAGGGGCTCCGGATTATCCCCTTGGTCAGGAAGATTCCCAGTCTGTTGAGATATTTTCCCCTGCGACCAAGGCTGATATTCAAGTGGGCCAGGAGACACTGGAGGCACCTAGCATTGATCTGGCTAGAGACAACCTTCTCCCGGAACTTGTATCCCATGTGAAAATGATGCGGGAAAAGGGCGAAACCCAGCTGAAAATTCAACTAAAACCCGAGCACCTGGGAAGGCTGCGCCTGGAGTTTCTCTATAGGGAAGGGAAGGTTTCTACCCATTTGGTAACTAAAAATCACCAGGTAAGGGAGTTGATCCTCAGCCACCTTACTGAATTGCGGGAAACCCTCAATCAACAGAATATACTTCCGGAAAACATGGACATCGACGTCTTTGTCGATGGGCAGGGCCTGGAAAATGAAACCACAGCACAGGGGGAGGGTGGAACTAGGCAACAGGCCTTCAGGTCCTTTCCCCCCAAGGTAAAGGGTAACCATGGCCAGACCTATTCTGATATTGAATTGGAAGCCGGGGGACTCAATTACCTCATCTAGATTTCATTGGGAAGCACGGTAGGGCAATTGGAAACTTGCAGGTCCACTTAGGAGGTGACAAAAGGTGTATGTGCATAACTATACCAGTTCTGTAACCAACACCCATGGGGGTGAACCGAGCCAGAGGGAAAAACCCCTAGGTAGTTTGGATAATTTCTTAAAACTCTTTCTGTCACAAATTCAGTACCAGGATCCCCTTAATCCAGTGCAAGACCATGAATTTATTGCCCAATTGGCCCAATTCTCCCAGCTGGAGGCTACACAAGCAACCAATGGGCACTTGAATGATATTGGTCTACTATTGAAGGGTAGTTTAGCCTACCAAGGACTGCAACTTTTAGGCAAGGAGGTATACTTTCAAACTGAGGAAGGCACTTCCTTTGGCCCGGTGACGGGCATTACCTATGAGGCCGGATGGCCCTCCCTCCTGGTGAACGGGCAGAGGGTTGAAATGGGACAGGTACTTCAGATCAACTTGGCTCCGCCAATGGAAGGGGGAGGGGAAAGTGACCAACAGAATACACCATAACCCACGGCCCATACTGCCCTTGGAACAAGGACCAAAGGCAGAACAGCGAAAAAGTGGGGCTTCAGCCAGGGAGGATTTCGAAGGGGTTCTTAAACGGGTCCAGGGAAGGATTAAATTCTCCCACCATGCCCTAAAACGTTTGCAAAAAAGGGATATAGCACTAACAGCCGGCAACATTAATAGTTTGCAGGAGGCCGTGGATAGGGCGGCCGACAAGGGCGCGCAGGAATCACTGGTGCTAATGGATGAGCTGGCCTTTATAGTTAGCATTAAGAACAAGACGGTCATCACGGCCATGGATGATGAGAGCATGAAGGAACATGTCTTTACAAATATCGACAGTGCCGTTGTAATCAGATAGGGGCCGGACCTCACTATTGGAGGCCCCTTTATAACCGCCGAGCGATTGAAGCGGTAGAAAAGGGAGGTATTAGAATGCTGCGTTCTATGTTTTCCGCAGTATCGGGTTTGAGAAATCACCAGACTAGTATGGATGTGATCGGCCATAATATCGCCAATGTCAATACACCGGGTTTTAAACGGAGCCGGGTAACATTTCAGGAGGCCTTGAGCCAAAATATGCGGGGTGCCAGCCGACCGGAAGCCGGTAGGGGGGGTACCAACCCCATGCAGGTGGGCTTGGGTATGAATGTGGGCACCATCGATACCTTCCATACCCAAGGAGGGCTGCAGGGCACCGGTCGGATTACAGATCTGGCCATAGACGGGGAGGGCTTCTTCGTTCTCCGGGGAGTTGGGGATAGTCATCTCTACACCCGGGCCGGTTCCTTTGGCTGGGATGGTAGTGGTATGTTGGTAAACGGGGCGGGCCAAATAGTACAGGGACAGCGTTTTGATCCCATCACGGAAACATGGGAACAGGAAATAACCAACATAAGGCTCCACGGAGAAGATCAAAAGGCTCCACCCCGGGCTACGGAGGAAATTACCTTTTCCGGCAATTTGGCAGCAGATGGGGATAGATACATCCGCAGTATAACCATTTTTGACAATCTTGGTAGGGCCCGGGATATAACCTTTACTTTTACCAAGGATGAGGGAGTGGAGCAGCAGTGGACAGTAGAGGCAGTTTGGGATAATTTAGATGGCAGTGAAGGAAAGGCAGAGGGGAAAATTATCTTTTCCGCTTCCGGTCTTATCCAAGAGAGTACATTGGAAACAACCGTTGGGATCGATGGTTTCGACAATGAACTCCAATTGGATTTTTCCGCCGTCACCCAATATGCAGCCAAGGGGGAGTCCTACATGGAGCTCACCCAAGACGGTTATCCCCATGGTGACCTGGTGGAAGTGTCAATTGATACTGGAGGAGTGGTAACGGGGGTTTATTCCAACGGTTCCAGCCGCCCTCTGTCCCGTCTAGCCCTGGCCACCTTCACCAACCCCGAGGGACTTACCAATTTGGGACATACCCTCTTTGGAGATTCAAATAACTCCGGCCCAGCCCAAATAGGGCTGGCGGGGCAGGGCTCCCTGGGCTCCATAAGCCCCAGCTCCTTGGAAATGTCCAACGTGGACCTGGCCCAGGAATTTACCGACATGATCATCACCCAACGAGGTTTTCAGGCCAACTCCCGCATAATTACCACATCCGATGAGCTGTTACAAGAACTCGTCAACCTGAAAAGATAAATTTTGAAATAGACCTGAAGAGAAAGGGTGGGACTGCTGGACAGGTCCCACCCCCTATAAAAACGGGGTGAAGGCATGGATATAGCAACAATAACCGGCATTGTAGTGGGTATAGGCTTAATAGTAGGTGCAATTGTTTCCAGCGGGAGTTTGAAAACCTTTTGGGATGTACCCTCCATGATGATTACCATCGGCGGCACCCTGGCTGGTACCTTTATCAATTACCCCATGAGCCAAATCATTAGTGTTATAAAGGTGCTGCGCAATGCCTTTCGCAAAGACCTGATGAGGCCTGCTTCGGTTATCAACCTTTTGGTATCCTTTGCCGATAAAGCCCGAAGGGAAGGTTTGTTGGCCTTGGAGGAGGAAGCAGAAAATACCGATGATGATTTCTTTAAAAAAGGGATACAGCTGGTGGTAGACGGCTCGGATCCGGAGCTGGTCCGCAATATACTGGAAACTGAGCTGGCTTTCCTTGAGGAAAGACACCGTTCGGGGCAGGGCATATTTACCACCATGGGCGCACTGGCGCCGGCCTTCGGTATGGTGGGCACATTGATTGGTTTGATCAATATGCTACGGGAGCTGGATTCGCCAGAAGCCATTGGGCCCAGCATGGCCCTGGCCCTCATAACCACCTTTTATGGTGTCCTTTTTGCTAATTTAATCTGCATCCCGGTGGCGGGGAAACTGGCCATTAGAAGTGAACAAGAAATTCTGGTAAAGGAATTGATCATCGAGGGTGTTCTATCCATACAGGCAGGGGAAAATCCCCGTATTGTGGAGGAAAAATTAAAGGCCTTTATTGCCCCCAATGATCGGGCCCTGCTCCAAACCGAAAGGGATATGGGAAAAATGGGAGATGACGATGGCGAAATACTCTAGGAGAAATAAAAAGAGGAATACACCCGAAACAGGAACATGGCTGCTAACCTATAGCGATATGGTAACCCTTCTACTTACCTTTTTTGTCCTCTTATTCACCTTTTCTTCCTTAGATGTTAGTAAATTTCAAGCGGTCCTCTATTCCTTACAGGATGCCCTGGGACTCTTGGAGGCGGGCACAACCCTGGAAATTGACTATGAACCTACCAGTATGCCGGGGGAAAGGGATAGGGAATGGGAAGCAGAACAACGCCGCCTGGAGGAATTACTGGCAACGTTGGAGGCAATTGTCAAGGAGCAGGGGTTGGGGGAACAGATTTTAATTTCCCTGGAGGAAAGGGGTCTAGTAGTAAGATTTTTAGATAGTGTCCTCTTTGATCTTGGCAGCGCAGAACTCAGGGAGGATGCGTTGGTTATCTTAGATAGTGTCGTTGAGGTACTACAGGGACTTCCCAATCATATCCGGGCCGAGGGACATACCGATGACCTCCCCATCAATACATACCGCTATCCATCCAACTGGGAATTATCCAGTGCACGGGCGACCTCTGTAATACGGGCCATGTTGGATTCCTACCCTTTTTCGCCAGCACAACTGGGGGTAGCTGGGTATGGGGAATATCGACCCATTGCCCCAAACAAACCCGGCGGGCAACCTTTAAATAGGAGGGTAGACCTGGTGATACTGCGGGAAACCCTAAATGTTAGGGAGCCCGGATTAGAGATGCTGGAAGAGGAGGCAAGTTGGCGATGAATACTGGGGTTAAAAAATTAGGCTGGCAATGGCAGCGTATCGTGGTGGCAATCCTCCTGGCACTGTGCCTGGTCTTGGGCGGTATCTATGGGACAATTTATTTTATGACTTTACGTTCCAACCCTGCTCCCCCGCCCCTTGGCCCGATGTACGATTTGGAACCTTTCTATGTAAATTTAGATGGGGGGCAGGGTCGAAGCATGCTAAAGGTTGTCTTAGCCCTTAACCTTACCAATGCCAAAATGGAAAAAAAGGTGGAAAAGCATGTCCCAATTATCCGCGACGAAATCATTGCCGTGTTGCGCAGCAAAAGTCTGGCTGAAATGCAAGAACAGAAAAATTACCAGGGGTTAAAGACAGAACTTAAGAATAGATTGAACCGTATTTTACCCGAAGACTGTATTAATGCCGTTTATTTTACAGACTTTCTTATCTCCCACTGAGGGGTTGAATACCATGCAGGATATATTAACACAACAGGAAATTGATGAACTCCTAAATAGTATTTCATCTGGGGATATAACTGCAGATAAAATTGGCGAAGAACAGGCGGAGGTCAAGATCCAGCCCTACGATTTTCGCCGGCCCAACCGTTTTTCCAAGGATCAGGTCCGCACCATTGAAATGATACACGAAAATTTTGCCCGCCTGTTGGCCACCTTCTTTTCTGCCCACTTGCGTACTGCAGTTGAGGTTAACCTCCTATCAGTCCAGGAACTATCCTATGATGAGTTTATTCGTTCCCTCCTCAACCCAACGGTAATGGCCCTCTTCCAAATTGAGGGATTGAGGGGGGAGATGCTCATGGAATTTAACCCAGTTTTGGCCTTTAGTATCCTAGAGCGTCTCTTGGGAGGAAAAAGTGATGGGGCTGAACAGAAACGTGCCTTGACGGAGATCGAACAGACAATAATCCTCCGCCTGACTAAACAGGTAGTTAAAGTTTTGGGAGAAGCCTGGAGCAACATCTTGGCCATAGAGGGGCGTGTTGGCCGCCTGGAAACCAATCCCCTTTTTGTTCATATAGTGGCGGGAAATGAGATGGTCGCCTTGGTGTCCTTGGAAATTAATATCAATGGGGTCTATGGCCTTATGAACCTTTGTTTCCCCTATATTCTCCTTAAGCCCATTACGGGAAAATTGAGTGCCCGTTACTGGTTTTCCAGTTCCGAACAAGAAGGAATTCAAGCAACTGAGCAAAAGGATATTATACGCAGGATCGGCAATTCCCTTATACCAATAGTGGTGGAAATAGGAAGAACGACCATAACCGCGGGTGAATTACTGCATTTGCAAAAGGGTGATATTATAGCCCTGGATAGCAAGGTGGCGGGCGATGCGGATGTATTGATTGTAGATCGCCCGAAATTCCGTGCCCGACCGGGGATGGTGGGCAATAAACTGGCTGTTGAAATTACCGGTGTGCGAAGGGAGGAGGATGAGGACTATGAGTAATCACTTGCTTTCCCAAGAAGAAATAGATGCTCTCCTAAAAAAAGATCCGGCTCCAAGGGATGTAACCAGTGGTGCCGCAAAACTTACTCCGGAAGAAATTGATGCCCTGGGGGAAATCGGCAACATATCCATGGGAACTGCCGCAACAACACTATCACAAATCATTGGCCATAGGGTTAGAATTACTACTCCCACAGTTTCCATCATTGATAAAAAGACATTTTCCCGAGATTATCCAATACCACACCTAACTGTCGAGGTCCAGTTCAGTCAGGGGTTAGAAGGGATTAATATTTTTATTTTGGGGGAGCGGGATGCCTATATCATCGCCCAGCTAATGCTTGGTCAGGAACCAGAGGAAGAATTTGAATTGGATGAGATACGGATCAGTGCAGTTGGTGAAGCAATGAATCAGATGATGGGAACAGCAGCAACTGCAGTTTCGACAATGTTTGATAAGGTTGTAACCATTATGCCCCCCTTGGTAGAACTTGTGGACTTTGCCGCCAAGGATCTGGAGGACATTTTACCCGAGAGTGCGGTGACGGATATTGTCAAGGTTAGTTTTAACCTCACCATAGAAGGTCTAATAGATAGTAAAATAATGCAAGTACTTCCCATTTCCTTTGCCAAGGGGATGGTTGAAACCCTGATGGGACCCACTGAAATGCCCAGCCCTGCCCCAACCAGAGATGAAGCCCCTAGGATTGAGGGTACACCCCCACAACCCGCGTCCCAGGAACAACCCTTGGTGGTTCAACCAGTGCAATTTGCCCCCCTTAAACCCCAGGAAACGGGGGGAGAGAAGGGGAATATGGAACTCCTGCTTGATATTCCCCTCCAAGTGTCTGTGGAGCTGGGAAGGACAAAACGGGTCCTCAAGGAGATCCTAGCCCTTGGGGTGGGATCCATAGTGGAACTGGATAATTTAGCCGGGGAACCGGTAGACATTCTGGTAAACGGCACTTTAATTGCCCATGGAGAGGTGGTAGTAATTGGGGAAAACTTCGGTGTGCGGGTAACAAGTATAGTTGGCTTGCAAGAACGGGTGAAAACCCTGCAATAAGAAAATTATAGTCTAAACATGGCTAAGGAGGATTGCACATGGGGCACAAAATACTAATTGTGGATGACGCTGCTTTTATGCGCATGATGCTCAAGGATATTCTCACAAAGAATGACTTTCATGTTGTCGGTGAAGCGGGGGATGGGAAAAAGGCAGTGGAGGGCTATAAGGAGTTGAAACCCGATCTGGTTACAATGGATATTACCATGCCGGAAATGGATGGAATTGAAGCGGTTAAACAAATTAAAGCCTTTGATCCCAATGCGCGGGTTGTTATGTGTAGTGCAATGGGCCAACAGGCCATGGTTATTGACGCCATTCGCGCCGGGGCCTTGGATTTCATCGTCAAACCCTTTCAACCCGAGCGGGTTATTGAAGCCGTCCGGAAGGCCCTGAGATAGGTGGGCTATAATGGATAAACAAAACATCCTTCTAATGGCCACTATCCTTTGTCTACTTATATGTAATAGCAGCCCCGTCGCCGCAACCAATGGAGACGAATATCTTCCCTCCTATGGTGGCCCAGAGGAACCCAAGGGAATAGAACCGGTTCAAATCTTGGTCAGACTTGTCTTTTCCCTAATTATCGTCGTTGCCCTTTTTTATATTTCTGCCAGATTTTTAAAATCCCGGTGGGCCAATTCAAGAACAGCAGAACACATGGCAATTTTAGACCGGCTTTCCCTGGGGCCCAATCAAAACATATTTATAATCCGCCTGGGCAAGGATTACCTCGTTTTGGGTGTAACCGGTGATAATATATCACTTTTGCAAAGAATAGAGGATGGGGACTTGTTGGCTAGGCTAGAAATAGAACATAATGTGGGGGAAGGTACCTTTGAAAAAATACTTTCCCGCCAAGGCGAAGGCAAATTCCTCTCCCTAAAGACTTTAGAAACCTATCTGGGCGGAATTAGGAACAAAGTTGATGGCAAGGAAGAATCACCACCGGGGGGGGAACAGAATCCATGATAGGCTCAAGGAGGGCAAGAAAACTATACTTTATAAGCAGCATTGTCCTTTTTCTGCTCTTGGCCGCCAATGGTGTGGCCGGGGCCCAACCCACGGCCCCCACTTGGTTAGACCTTGATTTCATCGGGGAGCAGGAGCCTGAGGAGGTTGCCTTAACCCTGCGGATATTGTTCCTACTGACAATTCTCTCCTTGGCCCCGGCACTGATGATAATGTTGACCTCCTTTACAAGGATTGTGGTTGTCCTATCCTTTGTTCGCAGCGCCCTGGCAACCCAAAATATGCCACCGAATCAGGTTATTATCGCCATGGCCATTTTCCTGACCTTTTTTACCATGAACCCTTACTGGCAGCAGATTAATGAGACATCCCTACAACCATATTTACAGGGGGAGCTTCCCTATGAAGAAGCAATTGTTCAAGGCGTTGAACCTGTGCGGGAATTCATGTTTCGACAGACCAGGGAAAAGGACCTGGCCCTAATTGTGAGTCTTGCCAAATTGGAAAGGCCCCGGGGTCCGAAAGACATCCCCACTTATGTTTTAATTCCCGCCTTCCTGATTAGTGAGTTAAAAACCGCCTTTCAAATTGGTTTTCTCATTTATGTTCCCTTTTTGGTAATTGATATGGTTGTGGCCAGTACCCTAATGTCCATGGGAATGTTGATGTTGCCCCCGGTAATGATATCACTACCCTTTAAGGTTTTGCTCTTTGTATTGGTTGATGGTTGGCACTTGGTAATACGTTCACTGATTTTGGGCTTCAATTAGTTTGGGGGAAATACATATGAGCGAGAATTTTATCATCACCCTCAGTCAGGATGCATTATTGACAGTACTGCTAATCGCCGGACCCATGCTAGCCTCAGGACTTTTGGTTGGTGTTGCTGTAAGCCTATTTCAGGCCACAACCCAAATTCAGGAACAAACCCTGACCTTTATCCCCAAGATCCTGGCAGTTTTGGCTGCAATTGTCCTTTGGGGTCCATGGATGCTGACGGTACTCCTGCAATTTGCCCATAGGATATTGGCCAATATACCTTACTATGTGCCCTAGGGGGAGTAAAAGGTGGTAGATATTATTTTCTTACAGGAGGGGCTGCACTTATTCCTGCTAGTATTAGCACGAATAAGTGCCATGGTAAGCGTTGCCCCCTTTTGGAGTAGTAGAATTATCCCCATGCAGGTTAAGATCTACTTCTCAATTCTTACCAGTGCTGTCCTCCTACCCCTGGTCTGGGAACAGACCCCAACCCTTATGCTGGGGCCCTCCCCTTATATACTTATGGTGATACAAGAAACAGTCTTTGGCCTAATTCTGGGAATAGCGGGTGTACTACTCTTTAATGCTATTCATGTGGCGGGGCAGATAATAGATACCCAAATGGGTTTTGGAATGGTAAATGTTTTGGACCCCCAGTCGGGGACACAGATACCCATGATGGGCAACTTTTATTACTTGATTGCTCTCTTATTATTCCTTATAAGTGATGGCCATCATTACCTTTTACAGGCTTTAATGGGCAGTTTTAATCTCCTTCCCCCGGGCACAATGATATCCTTCCCTATACATGTGTGGCAGGATCTGGCCGGGCTTTTTACCAAGATATTGGTTTTTGCCCTACAAATTGCCCTCCCGGTGGCCGGTGTACTTTTTCTGTCTGACCTGGCCCTGGGGATTATAGCCCGCACCGTACCCCAGATGAATGTTTTTGTCCTGGGGATACCAATAAAAATTATAGTTGGCGTTACGACTATTATCGTTGTGCTTCCCCTTTATGCGGTTTCCCTGCGGTTCTTATTCAGACAAATATTCGACACCGTAGATTTGATGATTCAATCCTACCTTTAAACAGGGCAATAAAACACTTCTTGACTGAATTATATTATGTTTGGTGAATAGGAGAGCCACTATGGGAGATGGGCGCAAACAATTTATACCCCGGATAAACCCCAGGTTGCCCCGGCGATCCCTTGATTGCCAACTATTTGCCGGGGAAAAAACTGAGAGGCCTACACCCAGGAGGCGACGGGAGGCCAGGCAGAAGGGACAGGTATATAAGAGCCAGGAAATATCTTCCGCCCTTCTTTTGCTGGCCACCTTTGCCATCATATATATTTCCCTTCCCCATATGAAAGAGGAATTTGTAAAATTATTTACCTTTGTTTTATCCTTAAATCCCGGGGTACTATCAACTCCAGCCGGACTGATTGGTTTCTACCCCTTAATTATTCTTTCCTTTGGTAAGTTGCTCTTTCCTTTGCTGGCCACGGTGCTCGTCACCGGGTTAATGAGTAACATCTTGCAGACGGGCTTTATTTTGAGCGGGGAGCCATTACACCTTAAGCCGGAACGCCTCAACCCCATTGAGGGATTCAAACGTATTTTTTCCCGGCGGGCCCTAATACAACTTCTAAAATCCCTGGCCAAACTGATGGTTGTGCTTATTATAACGCGCCTTTTAGTAAAGAAATTTCTTAATCGCATAACGCTGTTATCCTTAATGGAAATGGAAGAAGGAATCGGGGTTATTGGCTATCTGGCCATGCGCCTGGGATTGGGCTGTGGGGCGGCCCTGCTAATTGTGGGGCTAATGGACATCCTGTATCAGCGCTGGGAACATGAGCGGAGCCTCATGATGTCCAAGGAAGAAATTAAGGAAGAAATGAAACGCATGGAGGGGGATCCCCAACTCAGGGCCAGGATACGTGAAAGACAGCGGCAAATGGCTGCCAGACGAATGATGGAAGATGTACCCAAGGCGGATTTGGTTGTAACCAACCCCAGCCAGTATGCAGTAGCCTTAAAGTACGACGCCCCCACCATGTCTGCTCCAGTGGTGCTGGCCAAGGGGAAAGGTTATATGGCCCAGCGAATTAAAGATCTGGCCCAAAGCCATGAAATAGCCCTGGTGGAGAATAGACCCTTGGCCCAGGGGCTGTACTGGGGGGCCGAAATTGGAGAGGAAATACCAGCCGAATTCTATCAGGCGGTAGCAGAAGTATTGGCCTTTGTTTATCAACTGCAAAATAGATATTGACTTATCTGTTGGGGGAGATATATATGGCGGTCTCAACTAATACAACAAGTGGACCAGCTGCCGGTTTACTGCGCTACAGCGATGTTTTCATTGCCTTTGTTGTAATTACCATCGTTGTGATGATGATTATTCCCATGCCTCCCTTTCTTCTGGATATAATGTTGACCTTTAACATCACCTTCGCCCTATTGGTCCTATTGATAGCCATGAACACACTCCAACCCCTGGAATTTTCCGTATTTCCCTCCCTCCTGCTGGTGGCAACTCTTTTTCGTTTAGCCCTCAATGTCTCCTCAACAAGGCTTATTTTATTGGAAGGCTATGCGGGACGAGTTATCCTGTCCTTTGGCCAATTTGTTGTCAGCGGCAACCCGGTGGTGGGTTTTATTGTCTTTCTCATCCTTGTTGTTATACAGTTTGTCGTTATCACTAAAGGGGCAGAAAGGGTAGCTGAGGTGGCGGCCCGCTTTACCCTGGATGCCATGCCGGGAAAGCAGATGAGCATAGATGCGGATCTTAATGCCGGGATTATTACCGAGGATGAAGCCAGGAGCAAGCGCATGGAGATTAGGCGTGAAGCTGATTTTTACGGGGCCATGGACGGTGCCAGCAAGTTTGTCAAGGGGGATGCCATTGCCGGCATTATAATTACCCTCATCAATATAGGGGCTGGGTTTATAATCGGGATACTGCAGGAAGGGATGCCTTGGAATGCAGCCTTACAAAAATATACACTTTTGACAGTTGGCGATGGTTTAGTAACCCAGATCCCGGCCCTTCTTATCTCAACGGCTACTGGCATTATTGTCACCCGTTCGGCCTCCGAAAGTAATTTGGGACAGGATCTTACTAAACAACTCCTGTCCCAGCCCCGTGTGCTAACGGTAGCCACCATATTATTGGCTTTATTGGGCATAATTCCGGGGTTACCCACAATTCCTTTTTTTGTATTGGCTGGTCTGACCGGCTATCTGGCCTATGGTTTGAATGTTTCCCAAGGGGAAGGAGTAAGGAAAAAAGAAGAAGAAGGGGAGGCAAAACCCGATCCCATTTTACAACAAAAGGATATGTCTTCCCTTTTGCAGGTTGATCCCTTGGAAGTTGAATTGGGCTATGCCCTGGTTCCCATGGCCGATCCTCAACAGGGAGGAGACCTTCTGGAAAGAATTGTCCTTATCCGCAGGCAACAGGCCCTGGAGATGGGATTTTTGGTCCCAACGGTCCGGGTTAGGGATAACATGCAGTTATCCCCTAATCAGTATCGCATTAGTATACGGGGGCTGGAAACTGCCAACGGCGAATTGATGCCGGGCTATTTATTGGCAATGGGGCCAAGTGAACAAGAAAATTCCCTAGATGGCATACCAACGCGGGAGCCCACCTTTGGTTTACCAGCCTTGTGGATTCCCGAAGAGGACCGTCAAGAGGCGGAGGCACTCAACTACACAGTAATTGACCCACCGGCGGTTTTAGCTACCCACCTTACTGAGGTAATCAAGGAACATGTCCATGAATTATTGGGCCGACAGGAAGTAAAAGCCCTCCTGGATGGTGTCCGGGAAAATTACCCGGCAATTGTCGATGAATTGGTACCGACGGTATTAAGCATAGGACAAGTCCAACGGGTTTTAGTCAATCTCCTTAAGGAAAAAGTTTCTATCCGCAACCTAATTACTATTCTGGAAACTCTAGGTGACTACGGCCCATTGACCAAGGACACAGACCTTTTGACCGAATACGTGCGCCAAGCCTTGGCCCGCCAAATTTCCCACCAATACCGTCCCGATGCCGGGCCACTACCGGTGATAACCCTAGCACCCGATGTTGAGGATACAATTCGCTCCTCACTACAGCAGTCGGAATATGGCAACTACCTGGCCCTTGCACCGGAAAAGACGGAAAGGCTGCTGCAATCCCTTGAAACTATATACCGGGAGGCCATGTCCAAGGGCTTCCAACCTGTTCTCCTGTCAAGTCCGGTTATTAGGTTCTATTTATGGCGTTTGTTGGAAAAACAATTGCCCCGCATACCAGTATTATCCTACAATGAATTGGAGGCAAACATAGAAGTACAGGTAATTGGAAGGGTGGGCCCAATATGAGAATTAAGCGTTATGAATCCAGTGACCTGCAGTCTGCCATTGAAAAGGTTAAGGCAGAATTGGGGGAAAATGCCATAATCCTCAATACTAAACGCCGGAAAAAAGGCGGCCTCTGGGGGTTGTTTGGCAGGGAAATAGTTGAAATTACCGCAGCGGTGGCAGATACCCCCAAAATCCGTCCCCGCCCCCTTCCTTCCCCTCCACCAGCCACCATACAGGCACAACCCCAGATGCTATCAGCCTTGCAAAATGAATTGCATGAAATTAAAAGCATGGTCTCGGATTTGAAAAATGAACCCAAAATCCCTCCAGAGGGCTACCAAGGAAATGAGGACTACCTAATTTCCAACCCGCATCTTAGCGTATTTAACAAGCTACTCATTTCCAATGATGTGACCAGGGACAACGCAGTTGCCCTAATAAAGAAGGTCATTAACCTTTTGCCCAAGGAAGAACTAGATGATTATGAGCAGGCCAAGGCGGCCCTTTTACATGCCTTGGCAGCGGAACTGAGGATTACAAATCCCACCAAGGTTGAAAATAAGCAGCAGGTTGTTGCCTTGGTTGGACCAACGGGTGTCGGCAAAACAACCACTATTGCTAAATTGGCAGCCAGATCCGCCCTATTGGAAAACCGGGGGGTAACCCTGATTACCGCAGATACATATCGTATTGCCGCGGTAGACCAGTTGCGCCGCTATGCTGAAATAATTGATGTTCCCCTGGAGGTAGTATTGGGTACGGAGGATTTGCAAAAGGCTCTAAAACGGCATAAGGACAAAAATCTTATTCTCATCGATACGGCTGGGAGAAGTCAGCGCAATATTGTCCAGCTGGCAGAGTTAAGAAACATACTAAATCCCGCAATCCAGATTAAAACCATCCTGGTTTTGAGCCTTACGACAAAATATCGGGACCTTCTGGATATCACTAGCAAATTTCGCCGGGTTAATTATGATGCCCTCTTATTTACCAAGTTGGATGAAACAACCAGTTATGGCTCCATATATAATATTGCCAAGGCTACGGGAAAACCCATAACCCATATCACCACAGGACAGAATGTGCCCGACGATATTGAGACCGCCGAGCCTGCGAAAATTGCCAAAATGATCCTGAGGGAGATATAATCATGGTGGATCAAGCCAAAGTATTGCGCCAGTTGGCGAAAAACACAAAAAAGGGTGTACTTCATAATACCCTTAACTTACCCCCTTGTCGGATTGTGGCAATTACAAGTGGTAAGGGGGGGGTAGGAAAAACGAATCTGACCGTTAACCTAGCTCTAGCCCTGAAGGATTATGGAAAACGGGTACTGATATTTGATGCCGATTGGGGCCTGGCCAATGTTGATGTGGTCATGGGAGTAATTCCTCCCCTTACCTTGACCCATGTGGTGAGAGGGGAAAAAAGTTTCAAAGATATTATTGTCTATGAACATGGTATCGGTTTGATAGCCGGCAGTTCAGGTGTAGAAGAATTCTTAAACTTGCCGGAATGGCAATTGGAAAATTTTCTCCGGGAATTACAACAATTAGAAGGCATGGGGGATTTTATTTTTATTGATACTGGAGCGGGGATTTCCCACCAAGTGTTGGGATTTGTCCTGGCTGCAACGGATATAATCCTGGTTACCACACCAGAACCCAGTGCCATAACCGATGCCTACGCCCTATTAAAGGTAATAGCCAGTAAAAATAGGGAAGCAAGGGTGCGCTTGGTTGTAAACAGGGCCTTAAACCCCGGGGAAGCCAGACAGGTGCTAAAGAAGCTAAAACTGGTGACAAAGGAATTTTTGTCCATGGAACTTCTGGATCTGGGTTATATCGTGGAGGATCCACGTATATCCCGGGCTGTTAAAGCCCAGGAGCCCTTCCTTTATGTTTACCCCCGCTCTCCGGCAAGTTTGTGCCTTCAAAAGGTTGCAGATAGACTTTTGCTGGCATCCGGTGATGATCTACCCCAGCACAGGGACAACTTGAAAGGATTTTTTCAGCGGATGTTAAGTTTATTCCACTAGGCGGGATAAGGAACAGGCAATCCCCTGCCTACTTGGAGAAAAGGGACACTGTTCTTCTACCTTGGCTTATCTTATCTTGCCTAGACCAACTGGAAATATGATGGAGGAGAGAGTTTTATGGACCTCAAGATTAACCAACAGTTAAAGCTGCAGCCTATTTCGCAAAAAAAGGTGTACACTAGCTATGTAGCAGAAAAAACAAAAAAACTCCTAACCATTGCTGCACCAATCTATAAGGGCCAGTACATAACCTTTCCCCTTGGGCAAATTTTGAAATTGTGGTATCCGGGGTGTTATGCTGTTTATACCTTTAGCAGCCCAGTTGTGGGTAAAAGATCCGGCCCACCACCCCTATTAATATTAGAGTATCCAACTACCTTTTACCGGAGTCAACGGCGGCAATTTGTCCGCCTGCAGACCCTAATAGCCGTCAGTGTAGAGTTGCCCGAGTCTCCCCAAACCAGTTACCAGGGCCATGCAATCAATATCAGTGCCGGTGGAGTTTATTTAGTCATGGAGAAAAAGTGCAAACCCGGGACAGTAATTAACCTTACCCTGCAAAAACCATCCCTACCCAAAATACTGGGCAAGGTGCTCCGTTCCTATCCTTCCATGCGTGGCCCCGGGCTCTGGGAATGGGCGGTGGAATTCATTGATATTACCGAGCAGGAGCAAGACAAGATCATGAAATATATATTTGCCAAACAGCTGGAACTGCGCCGCAGAGGATTATTGTAATAACTGCCCCAATGCTACTTGCTGGTACCCACAAACAAAGGCTAGGTACTGAAAGGGGGATAAGTAATGCTTGACAGGGCCCAATATCTCAAGCAATTTGTGGAGGAAACACGGGAGTACCTGGGCAGTTTCACCCAGATTGTTTTGCAATGGGAAAACCAGCCGGAAAATAGTGATATGGTACAGGAAGTATTTCGCATTGTACATACAATAAAGGGTATGGCAGCCACCATGGAACTAAGGGAAATTACCACCCTCACCCACCACCTTGAAAATCTTTTGGATGGGGTTAGGCAGGATAACATCATGGCCGATGGTGCTTTTTTTGATGTTTTGCTTGCCAGCATTGATGTTTTGGAAAATTTACTTTCCCATGTGGGGGAAAAAACTGGTCAAAAAAGTGACCAAGTCTCACATCTGATTACAATGATGGAAGGATTCTTAGGCAAATCCCCCCCTTCCGGCCCAATTGCTCTGGAAGGGGAAAAGAGAGACTATGAACTTAACGAATATGAAGGTCGGGTGATACATAGGGCCAAGGAGGAGGGATTTGAAGTATTCCAAATTGACATTTGGCTTCACCCCGAATGTCTTCTTAAAAGGGCCCGTGTTTATATAATCCTGAAAAACATCGAGCTATTGGGGGAAATTATTAAAACTGTTCCCACTATAGAAGACCTGGAAGAGGAAAACTTTGCCGATCACTTTACACTCTTTTTGCTATCCCGTACAGAAAAACAAGGGATCATGGATATTATCCACGGCTTAACTGATATAAGGGATTTTGCCGTCACATCATTTCAGCACCCCTTACCAACAACATCCACTGCCGAAACCAAAAAAAAGGAACATCTAAAGATTGGTGGTCGTGATGGCCTGCGCCTCAGTTCACAACAAACGGTTCGAGTGGGAATTGAACGGCTTGATCAACTAATGAATCTAGTGGGTGAACTTGTCATCACAAAAACCCAACTGGAACAGCTGGCATCCAGGCAATCCGAAGCGGAAATGGAGGAGGTACTAAAGGGGCTTGATCGAATATCGTCCAACTTACAAAGTGTAGTAATGCGGGCCAGAATGGTACCAATAGCCCAATTATTTAACCGCTTTCCCCGCATGATTAGGGATTTGGCCAAGGATTTGGACAAGTCCCTTGAACTAAAAATTAGTGGTGAAGACACAGAACTGGACCGCCGTGTTATTGATGAGTTGGCCGACCCCCTTGTTCATATTGTCCGCAACGCCATTGATCATGGTTTGGAGGAAGCTGCAATTAGGCAGGAGGCGGGAAAATCACCGACGGGGCAAATTCACCTTACTGCCCATCATGAAGGCAATTCCGTTGTCATAGAGGTCCGGGACGATGGTCGAGGTATATCCCTCCAGAAATTGCGGCAAAAGGCCCTGGAACGTGGTATTATTTCCCCCGAGGAAGCCCAAGAAATGGGGGAGGCGGAAATATTGGACCTGGTCTTTGCCCCAGGGTTTAGCACGGCTTCCCGGGTAAACACCGTCTCAGGTAGGGGGGTTGGTCTGGATGCCGTGCGGGCGAAAATTGAATCCCTTAATGGCACTATCGATGTTGACACCAAATTGAAAGACGGCACGGCCTTTAGGATAAAGATTCCTTTGACCCTGGCTATTATTCAGGCCCTCCTTGTCCTTGTAGGCCCTGAGGTATATGCCCTGCCCTTAGAGCGGGTTCTGGAGATAAGGCATACGGAGGATGTGTTGATCAGCAGTATTCAGGGGAGGGAGGTAGTAAATGTCCGGGGGGATATTTTACCCATTATTAAGCTCAAGGAGCTTCTGGGAGTGCCCAAGGCAAAATTGGATAGGGAGGATTACTTTACTATTATAGTTTACACGGGCCAGGAACAAATAGCCCTAATTGTTGATGGCCTCCTTGGACAGCGGGATATTGTCATAAAACCTCTAGATAAACCCCTAAGCAACATTCCGGCTTTGGCCGGGGCCACAATTTTGGGCGATGGGCGGGTGGCGTTGATTTTGGATACAAGCCGCCTTCTAACCAGGATAAATAAAGGAAGGGAGGTTATGTAATGTTAAAGCAAACCCAAGGTAACAAAGGCACTGGGGAACTGCAGCTAGTTATTTTTCAACTTGGTAATGAGGAATATGGTATTGACATCCTCAAGGTGCAGGAAATCAAGCGGATGATGGAAATTACCCGAGTTCCCAATGCACCCCCTTTTATAGAAGGAGTAATAAACCTCCGGGGACAAATTATACCCGTTCTTGATCTACGCCGCCGTTTTAAACTAACGGCGGGGGAGAGAACAGATAATTCCCGGATCATGGTTGTTAATGTAGGTGAATTGACTGTGGGTATGATAGTTGATGTTGTCCTGGAGGTCATATCCCTGCCCGTGGAAGATATATCCCCCGCCCCTTCCATTGTAACGGGGGTTAATAGCCAATTTTTAGATGGTATCGGCAAGGTGGAGGAACGGCTCCTCATTATAATCAACCCCCAACGGGTTCTTGAGGTAACTGAATTAGATGAGTTGCAGGAGCTCACGGAAGATATTACGGAGTGAGGTGTGTCCCCCATGACCAGGAGTATTTTGGAACTAAATGCCCATCAAATCGATGTTTTAAAGGAAGTGTCCAATATTGGAGCTGGCAATGCCGCCACAGCCTTGGCACAAATTATAAGGCGGCCCATAAAAATGACAGTGCCCACAGTTCGAATACTATCCTTCGACAAGGTTGCCGATGTCGCAGGGGGGGCCGATGCCATAGTTGCTGGGATTCTTCTGGAGGTATCCGGTGATTTACAGGCCGACCTGCTACTACTACTTCCCTGGTCCCAGGCCTCAGACATTTTAGCCATAATGTTGGCCGGGGGAAAGTCCTCATTTCTGGAATTAGATGAAATGGAAATATCCGCCCTGGAGGAATTGGGGAACATTCTGGCGAACTCCTTTCTAACCGCCCTATCTAAATTTACCAAACTTAGATTTTCCCCCCATGTTCCATCCCTGGCAATAGATATGGCCGGTGCCGTACTAAACCTTCCCCTGGCCCGCCTGGGGGAAAGTGTTGAACAGGCTTTGGTCATTGATACCATATTTCATGAACAACAGCAAAGTGTGGATGGCTATTTTCTTTTTATTCCCAGGCCCCAGGACCTAAAGGAATTCCTCCACCACCTGGAGGTGGTTTCCCGGTGAAGGAGGCTGTTCGGGTTGCAATGGCAGATCTGCAGGTTGTCAAAGCTCCCCTTGTCTTGATTACAATCGGCCTGGGATCTTGTGTCGGGGTTACATTATATGATCCCATAATGAAAATCGGTGGAATGGCCCATATTATGCTTCCCTACCAGCAAAAAAATTCCGCAGGGGGGAAGCCGGGCAAGTATGCCGATAGCGCCGTACCCTATTTGCTTCAAGAATTATTACACCTGGGGGCCGTTGAGAAGCGTATAGAAGCCAAACTAGCCGGCGGTGCACAAATGTTCCCCAGCAAGGGTAAGCGAGGCAACGATATCCTCAGAGTGGGGGAAAGGAATGTGGAGGCCACATTGGAGGCACTGAAGAAAGCCAGGATTAGAATAGTGGCCCAGGATACTGGGGGAAATCACGGGCGCACCCTGGAGTTTGCTACACTTACTGGCAGTCTACGGGTTAAAACCATTGCCCATGGCGAAAAACATATCTAATTATCCGCCCACAACCGGTCAAGGAAGGGGGTAGCCATGTTCAGCGGGAAAAGCGAAGAAAAACTATGGGTGGATTTTCAGCAAAAGGGCGATCGTGCTGCTCGGAAAAGGCTTATCGAAATTTACGCCCCCCTGATCAAATATGTTTCCGGAAGGTTGACCCTTTTTGTACCGCCGACAATAGAGCCCGAGGACCTGATTGGCTATGGTGCAGTTGGTTTGATTCAAGCGGTGGATCGCTTTGATCCTTCCCGTGGCATCAAATTTACCACCTATGCCGTGGCCCGAATTCGTGGAGCAATGCTGGATGGAATGCGAAAATCCGATTGGTTTCCCAGGAGTTTAAGACAAAAGGAACGTCAACTCCACACGGCCTACCAAAAAGTGGCAAACAAATTGGGGCGCTCCCCAAACGACAGGGAGATGGCGGATGAACTTCAACTGAGTATAGAGGCCTTCCGGGAATTGTTACATGAGGTAAGGCAGACGACCCTCCTTTCCCTTGATGATATCTTCCCCGACCAGGATGGTACAGGGGCCAGTGCCGTTAATATGTTTCCTTCCTCCCAGGCCTCGGAACCCGAAAGCCTACTGGCCCAAGCCGAAATAAAAGAAATAATTGCCAAGGCCATTGATAAACTACCGGAAAGGGAACGCCTTGTTGTCTCCCTATATTACTACGAAGGCTTTACCCTCAAGGAAATTGCAACTACTCTAGAGGTTTCCGAATCAAGGGTATCACAACTTCATACCAAGGCAATACTTCGCCTGCGGGGGAGGTTGGGTTCTAGAAAGAAGGATCTGGGAGGATAAAAGGGTCGGAAAGGGTTGTGATGAAAATGACCTTAAGGACTGACCTTCAGGTAATACTGCCCAGAATGGATAAGGCTGCCCGTTATCAAGAGCTGGAAAGGCAGCAGGGTCACCTTAGGCACCAATTCGCCCTTGAGGAGCAAAGACTACACAGCGAAAATATCCACCGGGTACCATTATTAAATCCGGGGGAAGAAACTAGATCCCTCAGTGAACAGGAAAGGAATAAACGAAGGGAAAGGGGCCCTGTGTTGAAAAGGAAAAAATCCACAAAGGAACACCAACCGCGGGGCCAAGATCCAGACCGGGGCCAAAAACTTGATCTTTGGGTTTAAAGCAGATATCGGTGTTTGAGAACCAGCGCCATCGGTATAAACTTTCCCTACCACGACTAAACCCCAACGGAAGGGGATTATTTATATTTCCCGGCTAGGCCATACCCCATTGGGGTATATTTTTTTAACACCTGGGCTATTGGAGGCGTATAATGATAATATCAGTTTCCGGAGGGTGGGAGCATAAGGTGACAAATAAGGGGGGTACAGGAGGGATCTCCTTTTCCGTCAGTAAGGTCACTTACCTTTTGGAAAAGGGCGAAATAAGCCCTGTGGAGGCATTGGAGATACTGCGACAGATAGAAGAGGAAGTGATGTTTCGCGGGGAGGAAAAATCTAAATTTCTTCTGGAACAATCCCTACAAGAACTAGATGCTTTAATTGGCCTTGAGCCGGTAAAAAGGCTAGTAAGGGAATTACAGGCCTTTGTGCAGGTGCAACAACTCCGACGTCAGGAGGGTCTCCTCACAGAACCTCTGGTTCTTCATATGGTTTTTAAGGGAAACCCGGGAACTGGTAAAACAACGGTGGCCCGGATATTGGGAAAAATCCTCCGGGATATGGGTGTCTTGCGTAAGGGTCATTTGGTAGAAGTGGAAAGGGCCGATCTGGTGGGGGAATATATTGGCCATACCGCCCAAAAGACCCGGGAACAGGTGAAAAAGGCCTTTGATGGCATTCTTTTTATTGATGAGGCCTACTCCCTGGCTCGGGGTGGAGAGAGGGACTTTGGCAAAGAGTCCATCGACTGTTTAGTCAAGGCCATGGAGGATCATAAAGATAATTTAATTCTAATTCTTGCCGGCTACGAAGAAGAAATGTGTCGCTTTTTACGTACAAACCCAGGCTTGCGATCCCGATTCCCTATTCACATTACCTTTCCCAATTTTAATTTGGATGAGTTGTTGGAAATTGCCGAGCTTATGCTGCAGCAGCGAGAATATCAATTGGATGCTGAAGCTAGAAAGGAACTGGCGAAGATCTTAAAAAATAACATTGGTTCAATTACAAAAAACCCCGGCAATGCTCGTTTAGTGCGTAATATTATAGAAAGTGCCATCAGACAACAGGCACTACGCCTTGTAACCAATAAAAATATGAACCGTGAACAGCTAATGACAATAACTGCCGCTGACATTTTAGGTGGTGGGAAATGGTGAAGGAATGTCTGGTTATTGGCAGGCCCAATGTGGGTAAAAGCCTCTTTGTCATTAACTTTGCCGAGTACTTGGGTTTCGAAAACATAGAGGTAAAAATAAGTTTTCCCAACGGATTTTCCACATTAAAACAATATTCCATTCCCCAAGCAAGACAGGAATTGACCGGACTTGGGCCCCATAAAACCCGCTGCCTACAGGCTATTCACCTAAATATTCCAGCACGTAAGGGGTATAAAAGGGTGAAAATTACAGATACGACCGGCCTAATGGATACAATCCATCAGGACATGGAAATAAGAAAAGCCATTGCCCAAACCCTAGGCGCCATACGACAAGCAGACATCATAATACATATGATCGATGCCCATAACCCCTATGCCACAAGTACACCAGCACTATTGGGGGAAGTGGACTACCAGGTGGCACAGTTCGCTCAACTGCGGGGGCGTTATTGTATCCTTGCCAACAAAATGGATTTACCCGGCGCCCGGGAAGGGTTAGCGCAGATTTTACAAAAACTACCGGGGCAATATACGGTCCCCATTTCCGCCCTTCATAAGCGAGGTTTTAAAGAGGTGAGAAGCTTTGTCTTACGTAGTTGTTGAATCCACCAGATATATTGGGGCTGTTTTTTTGGTGGGGATTGTAATTAAATTGATTGATGATCATTTAGACCAATCGGTGAGCCACGAACCTGGAAGGGATATCGCCGCCTATTTAGTGTTACTTTTTGCCGTCGCAGTATCCTTGGCCCCTGCCCCCGCCTGCACCCTTTTTTTTGCCGCCTATGTGGTGGGTATGGTTAAGGACCCCAACCTTATCCTTCCCACCCGCTTACCAACCTGGGGCGAATCTTTGCTGGTGATCTGCGGGGGCATGCTTTTGTGGCCTTATCCTGAAATGCTATCTTCCATAACCATAATGACTGCTGTACAGTTGGGCGATGACTATGTGGATCAAGAACTGGATCACCGGGAAAACCGCCATAATCTTGTCCAGCAATGGGGAAAAATTGAAGTTTTGCTTTCGGTAATTATAACCGGCCTTATTTCCCTCCTGGTTGATGGGAAAAAATCACTGGTAGTATTCCTCTTAACACCCCTTATAAATTATTTGTTCCAAAGGAATTCAAAGGAGAGGGGAGCGCATTGATATGGACCTGGCCTGGTTTATAGTACTAGCCCTGGGACTATTATTGGGCGGCTACATCTGGGGGCGGCGCCTTGGTTTGCAGGAGGGGATTAAGTTGGGCCATACCATTGCCCCATTGAAAATGAGGCAAGAATCATTGGAAAAAGGATATTGCCTACTATGCAAGGAGCCTTTGGATAGGGAAAATATTTATCCCTCCTCCTCACTTATGTTATAATGATAATGTAGTAGTGGCCAATACATGCAAAGAAAAGGAGGCCTGTCCCATTAGGATAACCCATGTTAGTAAGGATATTGTCGAGAAAGCTATCTTGGTTGGGGTTTCCCCGCCAAGGAATAGTAATTATACCTGGGAGGCCGAGGATTCCCTAGAGGAATTGGGAGATTTGGCCCAGGCAGCAGGTGCAACAATACAATATGCGACTATCCAACAGCGTTCTAGACCCGACCCCGCCCATTTCATAGGCAGGGGAAAGGTAAAGGAATTGGCCTTACTAGGTCAGGAATTGGAGACGGATCTCATTATCTTTGATGCGGAACTGAACCCTTCCCAATTGCGCAACCTAGAGAGACATCTTCCCTGTCGGGTTATAGATCGGACCCAATTGATTTTAGATATTTTTGCCCAAAGAGCCCGTAGCCGGGAAGGGAAAATTCAGGTTGAACTGGCCCAGCTCAGATATTTACTCCCCCGCCTCACGGGCCGGGGAGTAGAGTTATCCCGCTTGGGGGGCACAATTGGAACAAGGGGGCCAGGGGAGACAAAATTAGAAATAGATCGCAGGAGAATCCGCCATCGCATTAAGGTGTTGGAAGGGAATATAAAACAAATAAAGGGACAGCGCAAAGTTCAAAGGCAAAGGAGACAAAAAACATATACCCCTGTTGTATCCCTGGTGGGTTATACCAATACGGGAAAATCCACCCTTTTAAAGGCATTGACAGGTACCCGCATTTTTATCGCCGATCAGCCCTTCGCCACCCTTGATCCTACCACTCGTAGGGTATCCCTGCCCTTGGGGGGTGAAATTCTCCTTACTGACACCGTTGGCTTTATACGTCAGCTGCCCGCCCACCTTATCGCCGCCTTTAGGGCTACCCTGGAGGAAATTGGGCAAGCGGATCTTCTCCTTGAAATTGTGGACAGCAGTCATCCCCGAGCCATGGAACAACATGATGAGGTTGGCAAATTACTTGTTGAGTTAGATCTTGCGAAAATACCCCGGCTAATTGTTCTAAATAAAATCGATCTAGTAAATGATCGGCAAACAATAGAGGGGTTAAAGCGCCAGCTGAGGGGGGGAGTGGCCATTTCGGCCCTAACCGGTGAGGGAATCCCGTCCCTCCTAAGATCCATCTCTCTACATTTCAGCCGCAGATATAAACAGGCCAAATTAGAGCTGCCTTATTCTGCCGGTAATATAAGAAGTATGATTCTGAATAACAGTCTTCAAGTCAAGGAAAAATTCTCTGCCAAAGGGATAATAATGGAAGGAATATTTGACCCCATAACATTATCCCAGGTGGAAAAATATATCGTAGAGTGATATTTAAACTACCCACACATAACCCAACGGGACCCAAACGGGTCCCGTTGTACTTATGGGCAAAATTGCCCGCCACCCATTCCAGCCCTTGGTTGGCGCCCCTGATACACTGGTACATAAGCCAATTCATTCCTGGCCCAGGTGAGTAAAACAATTATAATTGTCGTAATACCGCAATTACTTTGCCTAAAATGCGTAGATCTCGGGTGATAATGGGTTCCAGCATATCGTTCTCCGGTTGGAGGCGAATGTTCTCTTTTTCCCGAAAAAATCTTTTCACAGTAGCTTCTTCATCCAAGAGGGCAACAATAATATCCCCGTTGTCTGCCGATTCCTGACGGTTAACCAAAACATAATCTCCATCAAATATTCCGGCTCCCATCATGCTATTACCCCTTACTCGCAACAAAAATACATCTCCACTGCCGACAAAGCTTTCGGGAAGGGGTAGGGTGCCCTCCATGTTTTCCACAGCCAGAATTGGTTCACCGGCGGTAACACGGCCAATTATCGGAACTGGGACTACATCTTCCCTTTGATCAACCAAAACCTCGATGGCACGCGGCTTAGTAGGGTCGCGGCGAATATATCCCTTTGCTTCCAATTGGGAGAGGTGGGAATGGACGGTGGAACTGGAGCGGAGGCCTAAAGCACTGCATATTTCCCTTACGGAAGGCGGATAACCACGGGTCATAACTTCTTCCCTAATAAACTGTAATACCTGCCTTTGTCTTGGTGTTAAAGATTTTGACACTACATCACCACCTAACGGCTTTTCCCTTCGTAAATATTATAACATATACATATAATATAGCAAACATATGTTCGGGAAAATGGGAAAAAAGCTTGACTCGAACACCCGTTCGAACCTATAATAAGAATAGGAGCCCTTACAATTACCAGTAGGAGGGGAAAAAAATGCTGTGGCTTAGAAATCAGTGCTGGTTTATTTCTTTCTTTGTAATAGGCCTATTCTTAATCGGAATGAATACTGTTCTGGGGGGGTATATGGCCCAAGGAGAATATGAACATGATACTTATGAACATGATACTGTGGAAGTTGTAGTGGCAGCAGGTGATACTGTGTGGTCAATTGCCAAGGAATACCAAGGGCCTGAGGGTGATATACGGCCATTGGTATATGAGATAGGCCGCCTTAATGAATTACAGTCACCGATGATTTATCCCGGCCAGGTATTATTGCTTCCCAAAAAGAAATAAGAATGGCACCCAATATGGTATGGTGCCGGCTCTTACTTTATTTTATTGGGTCCTATAATATATATTATGTAAAGTTAAGTTATTTTCGCCGCTTGTTTAGGGTCTTCTCCATTTCTAGTAATTTTTCCACTGCCGATGGTGACAGCTCGGCAAGTAACCTTTGCCTATGAAGTATAGCCTCCTCAATTTTATTTCGCCTTTTCTTCTCCCTATCGATATCCAACCATGATATTTTTTTGTTCCTGTGGTATAGGTCAAAATCTGCCCATCTTTTTCCCCTATCATCGTATTCAAGTCCCAATAATATTTTCTTAATTTCCTTGGGCTCATATAGGGTAAATAATCTAATCTGATAAGCAAGTACGGATAGCAAGACCAAGGCATGATCCTTGGTCCACCTTTCCTCCAACACCATCCCCACTTCAAGTTGGGTTAAAACAAAAATTAACCGCTCATAATGTTCCTTGTACCTTCCGTATATATCGTATATATTTATTCTAAGTTCAAACCATCTCCGTTCCTCAAGGTGCCGCGTAATAAATAAGATGCTTTCACTTCTCAACCTTTTATTGATTTCTGCTGAAGGATAAGGCAAAAGTAAATGGGTATTTAAGACATCCTTTATAGAAAGTACAGCGGAAAGTTGTTTTTTTGTGAAAAACAAAATTGTGTTATCCTTCCCCCCTTCCCTAATGGCCTCCCTTATTGGTAGTATTCTACCCCCATACATTTTTTGTATATCGGCCACCACATCTTTTTCATCTCCAGCTATGCGCATAAACATCAATGAGGGACCCAAATCCACCCTTTCTATCAGGTCCGTTAACTTGTTATTAATTATTGCTGATAGGCAAACCGAAGCTGGTTGGTCTACCAATAATATAGACTGGGCATCCTCCACTGCGGTTTTAACATGACCCAAACCGGTAATAAATAATAGGCTGCTGTTTTCAGTAGCCTCCTCTATACCCAGAAGAAATTCCCTTTCTTTGGCATGGAACATGTCCAGAAGGATATCCTTTGTCTTACTAATTTGACAACCTCTGATAAATATCAACCTGGGACCCATCCTTATAAATTGCATGGTATTCCCTCCTTTTAGCAGATGTTGGATGGTAACAAATTAAAGGAGGACCCTTTTGTTTGTCATCCGGCGAAGGGTATTGGTTTCCAGGGGGTAAGGCAAATTATACACTTGCCCCTGACCCAAATCTATAACGTTTATAAAATTTAAGCCATTTAAAAATACCCCTTTCCCCTTTTTATGGCTATAGGGTTCGAAACTATGTCCATACAAATAGTAGTCGGCCTTCCCCTCCCCGGTGGAGTGATAATGGTCCACATAGAATTCAATTCCTTCAATGTTAATATATTTTCCCCTGGGCAGCACTCCCTTTTTGCTTATTTCTCTGACTATACTAGGTTTGTCATGGTTGCCCATCACATAATATATTACCGCATCACTACTATTCTCCAGCCGCGGTAGCCATACATTCAACAAATCCCTATACTCCGCCACGCCATTTGGTCTAGTTTCTAACTTTACATTGTCAATTAAATCACCAGTATGCACTATATAGTCTGGTTGCAATAATTCGATGAAGCGAATTATATAGGGATATATCTCCCGGGGGGTATCACTAATATGCAATAAAAGGGGATTTTTGCCCAGTGTTATTCCCAGCGGAATGTAAGGTCTATTGAATATTAATTTTATATATTTCTTAATCCTTCCATAGGGGCCCATCTCTTCCATCTCCACCCTTCATATTACAATTACCCCCGGCGTATATGGCCAAGGTGTATAATTGGCCTTCAACCGGGTTATTATATAGTTGGAGGTCAACAGTGGTTCACACCCCTTGATCAAAGCATCTTGGGAATGGTGTCTATTGTTGGCCTCCGCCCATTTACATTTACCCTTGCCTAAGTTGCGCCAGCCTTTTTTTAATATTGCAGTAAGCATCTTCCGGAGACCGGGCTTGGGCCACGGCATCTTCCATGGGGCAAATACCGTTTTTATCCCTATTTAAGATATTGGGGGTAAGCTCTTTATAAACCACCCTTAGTTTATTTTTCCCAAGCAGGGTCAGGGCCCTTTCACTAATTACATCGGCATACACAGCCCCAATCCCACTAAAAAGCACCAGATGGGCGGCTGCAAGCCCGATCACCTTATCCGCCATGCTAGCAGCTTTAAGTTTCAAGCGCCCATCTTCTATTATTTCCAAGAAGGGAGAAATGCCGCGACCCTTTTTCCGGGCAATGATCTCTCCATCCTTTACCACAACAACACTGGAGCCTTTTCTTAGTTCTTGAATTGCCATATCCAAATCCATCCCAGGCCTCCCCTTCCCCCGTAGATTAGCCTTAGTGTAGCTTACAAAAAATCTCACCCTATATTAAGAAGGTGAGAAGTTATGGTGCGCCTGGCAGGAATCGAACCTGCGCTCCTGGCTCCGGAGGCCAGTGCTCTATCCCCTGAGCTACAGGCGCGTAATTTCATATTCCCTGGCAAACATTAGTTTACCACATTCGGCGACTGTTTGCAAACCAGTTTTTCCTCTGATTTTCCCCCGTGGAATCTTCCCCATATGCCCCTAGCCCCTCCCCCACCACCCCCACCCAGGGGGGCTAAACAATTTTTTTCTATCCCTTTTCTACATCATTATCACCCGCTGGTATTCTTTGTTTAAATCGCTCCCACCTGTCATCTTTGTGGTCGTGGGCTTCAGTCAGATCCATTGCACCCTTGAAATACACATATTCCTCCGCGGCAATTTCTGTTTCCCTTGGTGTGGCGCCCCAGTTGAATAACCCAATAAAATACTCATTATCCGCCTGTGTTTTCCGCTGACTTATCTCTTCATGCTTCTCATCCTTCGGCATTGGCCCAACCTCCTTTACTACACTTACTTTCCCCAGAAAAACGAAATACCATAAATGCTATTTTCATTTTGGTTTAAATCCAGGGAGAAAACATTTTACCAGTAAGGTTTTAGTATTCCCTTAATGTACCAGGGATAGAGAAAAGAAGGTAGGCAATACTATTAATGTCAAATTTCTATAAGGAGGCTTAGGGGTATGAAAACAGTAATCGGGGTCTTCAATTCAGAGGACCAAGCACAAAGAGCCATTGGTGCCCTTAAACAGGGCGGGTTCGATGACAATGAAATTTCCCTTGTGGCTAAGGGCGAAGGCGGTGTAGACCAAGGGGGGGACACCTTCGGTGGGGAAGATATTGGCGAAGGGGTAACCACCGGGGGAGTGCTGGGGGGATTAGCAGGGCTAGCCGCTGGAGCGGGGGCTCTGGTTATACCGGGGATCGGCCCTCTAATTGCTGCGGGCCCCCTGGCGGGCATCCTATCGGGGGCGGCGGCCGGCGGTATTGCAGGCGGGCTCATTGATTGGGGAATCCCGGAGGAACGGGGA
This sequence comes from Bacillota bacterium, assembly GCA_012518435.1. Lineage (GTDB taxonomy): Bacteria > Bacillota > DTU030 > DTU030 > DTU030 > JAAYTH01. Next base: position 6,279 of record JAAYSG010000036.1, on the reverse strand, counting down.
GAATATTATGAGGAACAAGTAAAACAGGGGCAAATACTGGCTGTAATTAAGGCAGAAGACGATACAGTTGATCAATGTGCACAAATTCTTAGGGAGTCGGGTGCCCGGGATGTGGAAAGCCACTAAATACAAGTAGCAAGACATGGTAGGCCCCAGTAGGAAATGCCCCCAAAGGAAAATTAATTTTGGGGGCATTTTTAGCCTTAGGGCTAACTAATATTCGTCCGGCTAACTAGACCATCCCAGGTTTTATCCGGTATAGTTTCTGAGAATACCACAAACTATTTCCGCTGCACAATCAGCCGCCTGCTGGGAAAATAAATTAAAATCACTGGGAGCCGTTCCATCAGCCTTATCCGAAATACAGCGGATTAGTACATAGGGGATTTTGTTCATATAACAGGCCTGCCCCACTCCGGCCCCTTCCATTTCCACACAAACCCCCGCCAGCTCAGTTCCTAGTTTTTGGGCTTCTGCCTTATCGGCAATAAATCGATCACCCGTCAGAACACGGCCAACAATTACCCGCCTCTTTAGCTTCCTTTCCGCAGTTTCCCTGGCCAGTTCAATTAACCTTGGTTCGGCCGGGAAAGCCCGAACCGGAAGACGGGGAATCTGTCCCAGGGGGTAGCCAAAATCCGTAACATCCACATCGTGGTACATTGAATCCGCGGATATTACAATGTCACCAATATCAAGCTGTGCCAAAAGGGCTCCCGCTACACCGGTGAATATTACACAATCCACCCGATAGACATTAATGAGAATATGGGCACAAAGGGCGCCGTTAACCTTCCCAATACCACTTTGAACAAGGACGGTTTTTATCCCCTCTAAGAGGCCCTGTTTAAACATCATACCCCCAATTTTCCTCTGATTGTCAATCTCCATAAGGGATTTAAGTTGGGATATTTCCCCTTCCATAGCCCCTATTATGCCAAACCTCATTTAAAAATCCCCCCATTTCCCAGCCCCTTCATCGTTGCCGGCGGGAAAATCATCCCCTTAGGGACACCCTGAAATGGTGTAAATAAAAATGCCTGTGGGGATTACCCCGACAGGCATTTTTTATGGCAGGGGAGACAGGACTCGAACCTGCAACCAACGGTTTTGGAGACCGCCACTCTGCCAATTGAGCTACTCCCCTCCGCATTTTTTATTATAAAACATGGCCTCTAAAAAGTCAAGGGGCATGGTATTTAATGGTACTTGGTTCCCAAGGCGACTAGGCCGATCCTTACTAAGGTTTTGGTCCCTCACCCCTTACTGTCTCCTTCCCCTTTACGGAGCCTGAATAAATCAAGGCCAGTTTTGCGCATGCCGGCCCAGTTAATTCGTACAAGACTGAAGAGGACAATATGATTGTCAATAAAATGGTACCCGTATCATGGGGCAAAACCCTTTTACCCAAAAAGGCCAGGCCAATTGAAACGCCCGCCTGGGGAATTAGGGCCAAGCCCAGATAGCTGCGTATATTTTTCGGCATTTTCATTATAACACAGCCAATATAGGCCCCAAGATACTTTCCCACTATCCGAGTGAAAAAATAAGAAACACCCATTACACCGGAGGCGCTTAGGGAAGTTAAATCCAAATTCATCCCAGACACCACAAAGAATATCGATAGGATTGGAGGGGTAAATCTATCTATTTGTTTATAGAGACCCTTGTCTTTGGTCATATTGATATATATAGTACCGAAAAGCATACAGGACAATAAAGGCGAAATATCAATAGCAGCACATAAGCCCGCAATCCCAAGCAAGAAGGAAACTGTCAATATCAAACGGTTATCCTCACTTCTGGTGGGAGTCACCAATTTACTGAGAATAAGCCCACTTAATAAACCTATTGCCAATGTTCCCATGTTCAGGATTATGGGTTGGGTAATCTCCCCTATTGAGATATTTGCCCCGGTATTTATTATAGCGATGGCAATACTAAAAACGATAAGGCATACCGCATCATCAAGTGCCACAACTTGAAGGAGGATATTTACAAAGTCTCCCCGGGCATGATACTGCCTAATGGTAACTATTGTACTGACAGGCGCGGTGGCCGTGGAAATGGCCCCCAGTAGTAGGGAAAAATCCCAATCCAAATGGAATACATAATGCATAGATAATGCAATTAATAGGCCGGCCAACAATGATTCCAACAAGGTTATGGTAATAACCCCCAAGCCCGTTTGCTGGAAGATCTCCCTTTTAAAAAAACGACCCACACCAAAAGCAATAAAGGCCAGCGCAATGTCGCTAATAAATACCATATTTTCAACCAGCTCACGGGGGATTAATTTTAAAACATAAGGGCCGATTAAAACACCGGCCAAAATATAACCCGTTACATTGGGTAGTTTCACCGCCTTTGTAACACGTGTCAAAAGGAAACCCGCCAACAAAATTATTGATAAGGACGATAGAATAATTGCGGTATAATTTAACTGATACAAATTATTACCCATGGGAATATACCCCTTTAAACACTTTATATCCCTATTCATAGTAAATGCCAGCCCATGGTTTGTTCAAACACCATAATATATTATTATAATATAAGTGTGCCGGCAATAATATGGCTGAAATTCTCTTTTACAGGTTCTTGTGCCCCGGGCGGGGATTTTCCCCCTTGCTCACCAGGTGAATAAAAAAATGCCAGGCGGCCCCTTAATGGCCCACCGCCCGGCATTCAAGGATGAAACTTACTGTTTAATAAGGTTTCCCTTCCCTTTTTATAGTTTTTTCGAAAAAGCCATAAGTGCCGCAATAATTGCCAACCCAAACAACATTAGGCCCCTCTGCGGAATATCAATAATCCCCATAACAGCAACAATAAATATTGCTACCGGGATAACATATTTGATGACATTGTACCATACCTCAAAAAGACCAAAGCTAACTGTGCCATCATTGGTAATTTCATTTTTAAGGTCTTCCTTCTTCATAAACCAGCCAACGAAGATGGCTAAGAGCATTCCACCAATACCCAGAAAGATCTTATCTGTCAGTATATCAAAGAGGTCGAAGAAACCAACGCCAAAAACGGTGACACCTGACATAACGCCCATGGATAGTGAAGAAAGTGTACAAAACACAGTCATAACCCCAGCAGTGAACCAAGTTGCAGGTTTTCTATCCAGATTTTGCTCATCAATCAGATAGGCAACTACAACCTCAAGCAAAGAAATAGAGGATGTGAGGGCCGCGATGGTCAAAGCAGCAAAGAATATAACAGACATTAGCGGGCCTATTGCTCCCATGTGGGCAAAGATAGCCGGCACCACTACGAAAACAAGTCCGGGACCTGCGTCAGGTTCCAATCCAAAGGCAAACATGGCCGGAAACATGGCCAGGCCGGCCATAATGGCAACCAATGTATCCAATGATACTACCGTTACAGCATTACTGGGGATATTCTCATCTTTTTTAAGGTAGCTTCCATAGGTAATCATACAACCCATGCCTAGGCTGAGGGTGAAAAAGGATTGACCTAAGGCAGCCAACAAGGTTGCGCCCGACACCTCAGACCAGTCGGGTTTAAATAGGTAAGCCAAACCAGCGGCTGCACCGGGAAGGCTAACCCCTTTAAAGATAATTATAATAAGAAGTACAAAAAGTGTAGGCATAAGAACAGTACTTGCTTTTTCTATACCACCAGCTATACCCCTGGCAACTATTACCACATTAAGTACCATATAGAGAAGGGTCCACACCAGTGGTTCAACAGGAGCACTGATAAAGGCTCCAAAAACATCCCCAATTGCTTCCGGAGCAGCAAGAAGGCCAGTAACAGACTTAAGCATATAAGCCAAGGACCATCCACCAACAACCGGGTAAAAACCCATGATAAAGAATGCACTCAATACCCCCAATACCCCGGCAAAGGTCCAACTTCTATTTTGCGATTTGTAGGCACCAACGGCGGCAAGGGAGGTTTTTCTCCCCACTGCAAATTCAGCAATCATAATGCTAAGCCCAACTACTAGTATGCTAATTAAGTAGATTATAATGAATGCACTACCACCATTTTCACCAGTCAGGTAGGGAAATCTCCAAATATTCCCCAAACCTACAGCGGAACCAGCCGCTGCCATCAAAAATCCGAACCGCGTTCCCCAATTTTCCCTTTGCACTCTTTCCCCTTGCATTAAACAATTCCCTCCTTTGTTATAATAGTAGAAATAAAGGTATAAAACCCTTAACTTATATTATACACCAAATCCGGGAAAAAGTCCAATAGAGGAAATAGCTGTAAAGATTAGCTTTTTCGGCGTAAAAGTACATATTCCGACATTTTTTCACCCCACGGATTATTGACATGGGTAGGGTGCACTTTTTCAACGCAAAACCTTTTCCCCATGTAATATTCACTGCAACAATCTCGATATATATATTCATCTGATGGGGGTATTAATGACAAGAACTACACTTGCCGCCTTTGCAGCCACTGCACCCCGTATTTCCCGCTGTCCGCTTGCCACCTAAAACACCAAAGCCCGCGAAAATCCCTTCCGAAGTTGCACTACCACACCAGGGGCAGACCGGTGAATCTTGTTTTTCTTCCGCCTTGCAGAGAATCTCAAAATGTGAGCCACAATCTAAACAGCGGTATTCATAGATTGGCATCTTACCACCCCATGGGGAAATTTCTTTCCATTTTAGGTCTATTCCGGGGGTATGTCAAGGCAATTTTGGCGCATGGGTGTAGAACGACTCTATAACTCTACTCAGGCCTGGGCCTAATGCAGTTAACGCATGGCAGGCAATTTTGCGCCAAAGCCTAAAATAGAAGCCATTACCCCTTTACATATCCGCTCGTGTTATCCGCAGGTGGCATGGGCGCTCCTTCAGGCAAAAACCCCAAAAAAACGCTACGTTCCAGTTTATAATCCATGGGGGTCCAATTTGTTCCCCTGCCCATGTTTTTTTCCATCAGCCCCTGGAAATAGTTTAGTTGAGCTCCAAGGTAATCAGCATGATGTAAAGCAAAGGCGTTCATGGTCTTTGGGGGTTCGGGGGAACCCCAGCTCCTTTGCCCATGATGGGAAAGGATCATGTGTAACAACTCCACTGCCAAATCGGGAGGGAAACCATCTATCTTATCCATGTTCTCTTTAACCATCTGGTGTCCCAAAACGATATGACCAAATAACTTACCACTATCGGTTATTTCGAAGTTAAGAGCATGGGCGTCATACTCCTTAATTTTACCTATGTCATGCAAAATAGCCCCCGCCACCAAGAGATCCCGATTTAAGTATCGGGGGTACAATGTAAAAATTTCCAGACATATTGCCACTGTTTCCAATGTGTGTTCCAACAAGCCCCCCACATAGGCATGGTGAATTGCTTTGGCAGCCGGGGCATCGGCAAAGGCAACTAGAAACTGGCGGTCTTGGATAAAGGAAAAGATCAACTCCCGAAGAAAGGGATTATTCAGTTCCCTGGCCAATTCTTGTATTTCCTCCACCATCTCCCGCCTGTCCCTTTCTGAAGCCCGTTGGAAATCAGCCAAATTTACCTTTTGTTTATTTACCGCAGTAAGACCTTCCACAGTAACCTGGGGCTGCTCCCGGTAGGTTGTAACCCGTCCCGTAATCCTAACTAGGGGGCTGGTTTCGCAGGAGCGATATGCCGCCCCTGCTCCCTCCCACATCACCGCATTTATAGTACCGGAATTATCTCCCAACACCAAGCGGAGAAATTCCCCCTCCCCCCCGGTATTGGCCTTCTGATACTTGTGAAGACTCTTTCCAACCACAAGAAATACATCGGCTACTAAATCTCCCACGTTAAGATCCGCTACAAATTTTTTCTTCATACCTCGCCCTCCATACAGATAATAATGGCCCATTGTCTTACTATTGCTTCACTTCAGGGGTTATTTCTACACACGGCCACAATTCTCCTACAATAGTCCCCCCATTTTTCCCGCAAGGGGATGGATGCCCCACCCTTTAAAAACCCACCGGATTGTTTTCCTTCTTAATGGCATTTTCCTCCGTTGCCCAATGGGATACTTTCCCTTGCTCTTTATACCCTTTGACTAGACGGTTAACATGACGTCGGCTGCAACCTAGTTCAATGGCAGCCCGATTCTTGTTCCCATTCGTTTCAACTAACTTCTTGATAGTCTTATACTTTTGTTGTTCTGTCATAGTTAATACGACCCTTCTCATTAGACTCACCCCGCCGTGAAATAATCCAACGGGATTGTTTTCTTCGCCCGGGACATTTTCCCTTGTCGTCTAATGAGACATTATCGCTTTTCCGCTAGTTT
>JAAYSG010000035.1 GCA_012518435.1 Bacillota bacterium | reverse complement strand
TGTTGCCTTTGCCATTGCTTTGTCATTGGCTCTTATTGTCAATTACGGCTTTGATGCTAAAAAGCATAGGGAGGCCGTCGATCGTCATGCTAAATCTGCTGCTATGATGGCCGGGGTTATATTTGCGGCGGGTGTTTTTACGGGAATCATGAATAAAGGCGGCATGATGGAAAGCGTAGCCCTAGTAATTGCCGAAAATATTCCCCAGAGTCTTGGTGGTATGACGGCGGTAATAGTGGCTATATTGGGATTAACCGTGGGTGTTTTTGCCACATCCCCCGATGCTTTTTTCTTTGGCCTAATGCCCATAATGGTGGAAGTGGGAAGAAGTTTTGGCGTAGACCCCCTTTTGATGGGGCGGGTGGCAGTGTTTGCCCGCAATAGTGTCGTGGGTGTATCCCCCCTCACACCGGCAGTATTTCTCCTAATGGTTTAGGAGATGTGGATATAGGTGAGCACATTAAGTTTTCGTATAAATACTGTTTAATTCCCGCTGCTGTTGGCTTGACTGTGATGTTCTTGACGGCAGCCTTTTAAATGTTGTTCTAGGTTAGGTAAATTGGTCTGGTAATGGGCAAGGGTTCCTTCCGGAAATTCGGAAGGAACCTTTTTTGGTGCGCCCGGCATGGATGCAATCTAAAGGGTGTAAGTCCCGAACCCGCCCGGTAGTGGGAAGGGAATAGCCGAACACCAAGGGTGTCCATAGTGGGGTGTAATTTGAAGCCAAAGGAGGAGTTATGGTGGGTAATCCACCGGCGGCCTGGGCGGGGTTGGTAATGTTGGGCGGAGCGGCTCCTCCCGCCCTTTTTATTCACACCCTGCGGTCCAGCACTATATTATCCCAGGAGAGGCGCTGGCCGGACTGGAGGAAGAAGGCGAAATGGAGGTTCTGCTTGTAGAAACGGTGCTTGCGGAGGGAAAAAATGTGATAATAATTGGCCCTTTGTTCCCCCACCATATAGACGGTATGGGCCCGGTATTTTACATCGGCGATGTGGCCCCCGGCCACCAATACTACTAGCTCCTTGGTAAAGTCAACTGGGTCCGTGGGCAGGGGGAAGGGTTGTTGGGCAAGATCTGCCACCATGCCTTTTTTATCCTGCCAGACTCGCACCTGGCTATATCTGCCGTCCCCGGGGGTGCTTTCGAAACCTTTTTGCAGGGTATTGATCTGGAGGGGGATGTATTGGACGGGGGGGTACTTAAAGATTTTCTCATTAAAGGAAAGGGTTTCTGTCAAGGGTCTCTCCTCCCTTTGGAGTGGGTTTTTCCCGATTTTTAGTAAATGATATGTCAGAGGGGGGGCAAAGGTGCCCGGGGGAATTTAATTTATTGGCCGATCTTTTCCCACCAACATAATTAGGTGCTATAATAGCTAAAAAGGGGGGAGATGACAATTGGAGCGGGAACATAAATCATCGGGGAAGAGGATTGTTATTACGGTTATTGGCCAAGACCGGATTGGCATTATTGCCGGGGTGACCAAGGTGCTGGCGGAAAATGATGTTAATATCTTGGATATAAGCCAGACCATTTTACAGGAGTTCTTCACCATGATCCTGGTGGCAGATATGCATGTGAGCCCCATCGACTTAAGTGAGCTGAAGGAACAGCTAATTAGCAAAGGTGAGGAAATTGGGGTCCGCATTGAGGTCCAGCATGAGGATATCTTCCGCTATATGCACCGGGTTTAGGAGGAGATAGAATTGCTTTCACTGCAGGAGATAATGGAAACCTTAACCATGATCCAGGAGGAAAAGCTGGATATTAGGACTATCACCCTGGGGATCAGCCTGCGGGATTGCTGCCATCCGGATCCGGTGGTGGCCCAGGCCAAGATCTATGAAAAGATTACCGCCAAGGCCCGGGATCTGGTGCAGGTGGGGGCGGAAATAGAGGCGGAGTATGGCATCCCCATTGTTAATAAACGGATTGCCGTTACCCCCATGGCCCTGGTGGCCGAGGCCAGTGATGTGGAGGACTATGTGGGCTTTGCCCAGACCATGGACCGGGCGGCGGCCCAGGTGGGGGTGGATTTCATCGGTGGTTTTTCGGCCTTGGTGGAAAAGGGGATGACCCGGGGGGATAAGATATTGCTGGCTTCTATCCCAGAGGCCTTGGCCACCACGGAGAGGGTTTGTTCTTCGGTGAATGTGGCCAGCACCAGGGCGGGGATCAATATGGAGGCGGTGGGGCAGCTGGGCAGGGTTATTAAGGAGGCGGCCCGCTTGACGGCTGCCGCCGATGGCCTGGCCTGCGCCAAACTGGCCATCTTTGCCAATGTGCCGGGAGATAACCCTTTTATGGCCGGGGCCTTCCACGGGGTTAATGAGGCGGAGGCGGTTATCAATGTGGGGGTTAGTGGCCCGGGGGTGGTGAAGCGGGCGGTGGCCCGGGCGGGAAATGTGGACCTGGGGGAATTGGCGGAGATTATTAAGAAGACAGCCTTTAAGATTACCCGCATGGGGGAATTGGTGGGCCGGGAGGCGGCCCGGCGCTTGGGGGTATCCTTTGGCATTGTGGATCTTTCCCTGGCCCCCACCCCTTCGGTGGAGGATAGTGTGGCGGAGGTGTTGGAGGCCATGGGCCTGGAGCGCTGCGGCACCCATGGGACTACGGCGGCCCTGGCTCTTTTGAATGATGCGGTTAAAAAGGGTGGGGCCATGGCTTCTTCGGCGGTGGGGGGTCTGTCGGGGGCCTTTATTCCCGTTAGTGAGGATACTGGTATGATCAGGGCTGTCCAGGAGGGGGCCTTGGGTATTGATAAGCTGGAGGCCATGACCTGTGTCTGTTCGGTTGGTCTGGATATGATTGCCCTGCCGGGGGATACGGCGCCGGAGACCATTGCGGCCATTATTGCCGATGAGGCGGCCATTGGGGTTTCTAACAATAAGACCACTGGGGTGCGGATTATTCCCGTGCCGGGCAAGGGGACGGGGGAGATGGTGGAGTTTGGGGGGCTGTTGGGGCGGGCGCCGGTGATGGCGGTGAATAGTTTTTCCAGTAGGGATTTTATCCGCCGCGGTGGCCGTATTCCGGCTCCCATTCATAGTTTGCGAAATTAGCATTTTTATAGGGGCCAGATTTTTGTGCTGCATCCTGCTGGAAGTTAGGGGAAAACTGGGGCCGGGGAGACACTCCCCAACAGCGGGAGACGGTTGGGGAATGAGCTTCGGTCCCTTCGGGCGGTGACAGAACTCACCCCTTCGGGGTTCAGACATGCTGTCCCCGCTTTTCCTCAGTGACCTTCGCTCTTTTTATTGATGTCTCAATGCTGT
>JAAYSG010000034.1 GCA_012518435.1 Bacillota bacterium | reverse complement strand
GGGCCAATGATAGTGGGGCCTATTTTATCGGCAGGGCAGTGGGACGCCGCCCTCTTTCCCCCACCATCAGCCAGAATAAAACCGTGGAGGGGGCTGTGGGGGGCTTGTTGGCCAGCATCATTGCCGCATTACCCTTTGGGAAAATACTGGATCTTTCGCCCCTCCATTTGGTCATCATGGGTTTTTGCTTGGGATGTGGAGCCCAAGTGGGCGATTTATTTGCATCCTTACTGAAGAGGTTCGCCGGCGTAAAGGATTCGGGAAAATTGATACCTGGTCATGGGGGTGTCTTGGATAGATTTGATGCCCTGCTAGTGGCCCTACCCCTGGGCTACCTTTTATTTTGCTTAAGGGGCCTGTTTTAGTTTGGGAATATAAGCGGTAGAGAAGGAGAGCTAGGATGAAAAAACAGATTTCCATATTGGGCTCAACGGGCTCAATTGGTAGACAGACCTTGGATGTTATCAGATCCTTCCCGGATCGCTTCCGGGTACGGGCCTTGACCGGTCATAAAAATGTGGCCCAATTGGCCCAGCAGGTAAAGGAATTTAAGCCGGAGTTGGCGGTACTTACAGATACCAAATCTGCCCGGGAACTCTCCCAACTCTTGGCGGGGTATTCAACAAGGGTCCTCAGTGGAGAGGAAGGTTTGTTGGCGGCGGCAGTTTGCCCGGGAACGGATCTACTGGTAACAGCAGTGGTGGGTTTTGCCGGACTTAAACCCACCTTATCCGCCATAGATGCCGGTATAGATATAGCCTTGGCCAACAAGGAAACCCTTGTGGCAGCTGGCAGTATTGTAACTGCCAAGGCGGCGGAAAAGGGTGTAAGTATAATTCCCATCGACAGTGAACACAGTGCCATCTTTCAATGCCTAGAGGGCAATAACCCTAAATACTTACGGCGCATATTGCTCACCGCCTCCGGTGGGCCCTTTCGTAACTCTAGCCCGGAGGAATTAATTGGGGTAACACCTCAGGAGGCCCTCCGGCACCCCAATTGGGATATGGGGGCCAAGATTACCATAGATTCCGCCAGTATGATGAACAAGGGCCTGGAAGTTTTAGAAGCCCATTGGCTCTTTAATATACCCCTTTCAGCCATAGATGTACTTGTCCACCCCCAAAGCATAGTTCATTCCCTGGTGGAGTTTACCGATGGTTCGGTTTTGGCCCAATTGGGCCCTCCTGACATGCGCCTGCCCATATTATATGCCCTGTCATACCCAGAGCGCTTGCCCAATAGTCTAGCCAAGCTTGATCTATTCGGCCAGGAACTATCCTTTTTCCCACCGGATCAGGTTAAGTTTCCTTGTCTGGCCTATGCCTATGAGGCGGGAGAGGTGGGGGGTACCTTGCCGGCGGTGGTCAATGCGGCCAACGAGGTGGCAGTGGCGGCCTTTTTGCGGGAGGAGATTGGGTTTTTGACCATTCCCCGGGTAATAAGGGCTACCATGGACCTTCACCAGGTGCTGGAGTCTCCTAACTTGGATGATATTTTTGTCGCTGATACATGGGCTAGACAAGAGGCGGAGGGAATTATTAAAGCTTTTATGTCATAAGATAGCTCTAGTAGCTAGAGGTGGGGGTAGGTGGTTGCATGGTGACGATCCTTTCTTTTGTCTTAGTGTTTGGCCTTTTAACCATGTTTCATGAGGTGGGGCACTTCATGGTTGCAAAATTAACGGGTATTAGGGTGGAGGAGTTCGGAATTGGTTTTGGCACCCGGCTCTTTAGCCGTAAAAGGGGTGAAACCCTTTACACTTTGCGGCTTTTGCCCTTGGGCGGCTTTGTAAAAATGAGTGGTGAGGAATCACCCGTACCCGATGATGCCCGGGCCTTTAACAATAAGTCTGTGCTAACACGCTTTGCCGTTATTGCCGCAGGCCCCTTCATGAATTTTGTCTTGGCTGCCCTTCTCTTTGGACTAATTTTTTTCCTGCTGGGTGTACCGGAGAAGGCCCCCATAGCGGGGGGGATTATTGCCGCCAGTCCAGCGGAAGGGGCGGGTTTGCAAATAGGAGACAGGGTGCTTAGCATCAATGGTGAAGAAGTAGAGACTTGGGAAGAAATGGCGGCATTCATCCAAGGGAGTGGTGGCCAGGAAATACAATTGGCCATTGCCCGAAAAAATGAAATTCTCTCTGTGACTTTGGTGCCGGAACCTGATCCGCAAACAGGTGTCATCCTCATTGGTGTGGAAAGGATTATCCATCGCCACCGACCCTTCATTTCCCTTTATTATGGTTTTTTGCAAACAGTAGGGGCAGCCATTTTTATTCTTACCATGTTGGCGGGAATGATCACGGGGCGTGTGGCCCCGGAGTTATCGGGGCCCCTGGGTATTATCCAGGTGGTGGGGGAGGCAGCCCGAACAGGCTTTTTGGATTTATTGTCCCTGGCGGCCATCCTCAGCATTAACATAGCCTTGTTTAATCTCTTTCCCATTCCCATGCTGGATGGGGGTCAGCTCCTCTTTTTGGCTGTAGAGGGGATAAGGGGAAAACCCCTAAAGCCGGAACAGGAGGGATTTTTCCGTTTTTTGGGCATTCTCCTCCTCCTTACCCTCTTAATAGCCGTGACCTATAGCGATATTAACCGGCTCCTGTTAAGGTAAGGAAATGGGATGTAGGTTCCTCGCTCCAATTGGAGTGGAATGATCCCCTTTTATTGCCCTTGGAGGTGATTTTATGCCCAGGCGGCAAAGTCGTTTGGTGCGGGTAGGCAATATAAATATCGGTGCCGGCAACCCAATTTCGGTCCAATCCATGACCAATACCGATACCCGTGATGTGGGGGCGACCCTGGAGCAAATTGCCGGGCTCAAGGAGGCCGGCTGTGAAATTATCCGGCTTGCCGTGCCCGATAGGGAGGCTGCCCTGGCCCTGGGGCGGATCAAAAATAAGACGGATGTGCCCCTGGTGGCAGATATTCATTTTGATTATCGCCTAGCCCTCCTCAGCCTAGAACAGGGGGTGGATAAGCTGCGCCTTAACCCGGGGAATATAGGTGGTAGAGAGAGGGTGCAGGCCGTTGTCTCCAAGGCCAAGGAGAGGGGTGTACCCATACGGATAGGGGTTAATGCCGGCTCCCTGGAGGCTGATCTGGTCGAAGAACACGGGCGTCAGTCTGCAGTGGCGCTGGTAAAGAGTGCCCTGCGGCATGTGGCTATTTTGGAAGCCCAGGATTTTACGGATATCATTATTTCCCTCAAGGCGGCGGATGTGGCAGTAACCATAGAGGCATACCACATGGCGGCGGAGAGGACCAATTACCCCCTTCATGTGGGAATAACCGAGGCTGGCACGGCCTGGGCAGGCTCCATTCGCTCGGCTGTGGGAATCGGGGCTATTTTATCTGCTGGTATTGGGGATACCATACGGGTTTCCCTAACAGCGGATCCCAGGGAGGAGGTCCGGGTGGGCTATGAAATTTTGCAGTCCCTGGGGCTGAGGGAGCGGGGTCCCACAATAATATCCTGTCCCACTTGCGGGCGTTGTGAAATTGATCTGGCCTCTTTGGCCCGGGAGGTGGAGGAAAAAACCAAGGGAATAGCCAAGCCCCTGAGGATAGCCGTTATGGGCTGTGTTGTCAATGGCCCCGGAGAGGCCGCTGAGGCGGACTTTGGTATTGCCGGGGGCAAGGGCCAGGGTCTCCTCTTTCGCAAGGGGAGGGTTATAGCCAAACTAAAAGAAGAGGAATTGGTATCAGCCCTCATGAGGGAAATACACGCTCATTTGGAGTAGGGGAATTGACAATGGTCTTCCTCATCCAGTACAATTGAGGAAGTAAATTAAACCGCGATGAAGGGAAATAGTAGGGGCTGGGGCGATAGTCCAGGAAGTCTAACCCCGTGACTGGGAGGGTTGACCACTTCGCTTCCCCGAACCCGTCCCGGAGTTTTTTGCCTGAGGCTCCTTAGGGCAAAACGGTGTGCCGCCGTTATTGGTTTTGCTAAGAGGGGGCAGTTAATGAAACTGCCAAGCGGGGTGGTACCGCGGGATAACCTCCCGTCCCTGTCCGGGGCTGGGGGTTTTTTGCTTTAGTGGGATAACAAAATGGAAGATGCTTTAAGGAGGCTTGTAAAATGCGCATGTCACAATTGTTTGTGCCAACACTGCGGGAGGTTCCGGCGGAGGCGGAAACCATCAGCCACCAATACCTCCTCCGGGCGGGGATGATTCGGAGGATTGCAGCTGGAATATATACCTATCTTCCCCTGGCCCAACGGGTATTGGAAAAAATAGAGGAAATAGTGCGGGAGGAAATGAATAAGCAGGGTGGACAAGAACTGAAGATGCCTACCCTACATCCGGCGGAACTGTGGCAAGAATCTTCCCGTTGGGATGCCTACGGGAGGGAGCTCTTTCGCCTAAGGGATAGGCATGAACGGGACTATTGTCTGGGTCCCACCCATGAGGAGGTTATAACGGACTTGGTACGGCGGGAAGTAAATTCTTATCGTCAATTGCCCCTCCTCCTCTACCAAATCCAGACCAAGTTCCGGGATGAGATCCGGCCCCGCTTTGGTCTCATGAGGGGGCGGGAGTTTACCATGAAGGATCTTTATAGTTTTGATCGGGACCAGGATGGTTTGGATGTTAGCTATCAAAAGATGTATGATGCCTATAGTGCTATTTTTCGCCGTTGTGCTTTGAAATTCCGGGTGGTGGAAGCTGATACCGGTGCCATTGGGGGAACAGATTCCCACGAATTTATTGTTGTTGCAGATACGGGGGAAGATGAGATTATCTATTGTGAGGCTTGCGACTATGCGGCCAATGTTGAGCGGGCTGTGGCAGCCCTTGCCGGGGAGGAGGATACCGCTGAACCCCTAAAGGATTTAAAATTGGCATCTACCCCCGGTATGACCAGCATTGACGATGTAGTTTCCTTTTTGGGGACAGAACCGCAACGGTTACTAAAAACCTTGGTTTACTTGGCCATCGATGGGGAAGCCTATAAACCAGTGGTTGTTGTATTGCGGGGGGATAGGGAAGTAAATGAAATAAAGCTGCAAAACCATCTGGGATGCATGCACTTGGCCCTGGCCGATGCCCAAACAGTAGAGGAGATTACCCAAGCCCCGGTGGGATTTGCCGGACCCGTAGGCCTTAAGGATGTTCGCATAATTATTGACGCGGAGGTGCCGACGGTGGTCAATGGCATCTGCGGGGCAAACAGGGCTGATTACCACTGGATTAACGTTAACCCCCAGCGGGATTTTCCCCCTGCAGAGATCATGGATCTGCGGCGGGTGGCGGCGGGTGACAAGTGCCATTTTTGTGGAAATCCCCTAAAGAGTGATAGGGGAATTGAAGTGGGTCATATTTTCAAGTTGGGGACAAAGTATAGTGTGGCCATGGATGCCACCTTCCTGGACGAGGCGGGGCGGAAAAAGCCCATGGTAATGGGATGTTATGGTATTGGGATTCCCCGCACTATGGCCGCGGCCATTGAGCAGAACCATGATGAAAATGGAATTATTTGGCCCTTATCCATAGCCCCTTACCAGGTTGTTATAATTCCGGTAAACAGTAAAAATGCTGAGCACATGGAGTTGGCCGAAGACCTTTACACAAGAATGAATAGGGTGGGTATCGAGGTTGTCCTGGATGACCGGGATGAAAGGGCCGGGGTCAAGTTTAATGATGCTGATCTAATTGGTTTTCCCCTCCGGCTAACCTTGGGTCCCCGTTCCCTTAAGGAGGGCAAGGTGGAGATAAAGGATCGGGCCACGGGCAAGGTTACCTTGGTGGAGATAGGAGAGGCCGTGGCTGTGATCAAGGATCGAATTGAGGAGATGGGGAAAGGATGGGCATAATTGGGGCAGGAATTATTCCCCTTTGTGGGGAATATTATACAGTGACAGAATACAGTTCTAGTCTGCCATTACCGATTTGAAAGTGGGGGGTGGGCCCATGAAGGTTGTGGCAATTATTCCAGCATACAATGAGGCGGAACGCATTGGCGGTGTACTGGAGGTATTGCAGCAGGTAGCGGAGATCAATGAAATTATTGTGGTCAGTGATGGTTCAGAAGACAATACTGTCGAGGTGGCACTGGGGTATAATGTAACAGTAATTGCCCTGCCCCAAAACATTGGCAAAGGGGGGGCTATGAAGATCGGCAGTGATTACTCCCATGCCGATGTATTTCTCTTTTTGGATGCGGATCTTGTTGGCTTACGGCTTGAACATGTAGTTGAATTATTGACACCTGTTCTAGAGGATCAGGCGGATATGACCATTGGTATATTTGGTAATGGTCGCATAGCTACGGACTTTGCCCAAAAGGTGGCCCCCTTTCTTTCGGGGCAGCGGGCGGTAAAGGGACACATTTTAAAAAGTATAGATCAGCTGGATGCCACCCGTTATGGTGTTGAGGTGGCCTTGACCAAATACGCTGAGGAAAGTGGGATTAAAGTTGTCGAAGTGGCCTTGCCAGATTTGACCCATGTTATGAAGGAGGAAAAGCTGGGCTTTGTCCGCGGTTTTTGCGCTCGTCTGAAAATGTATTGGGAAATAGTTAAAAGCGTTAAGATCAGTTAAAATATTTAAGGGCGTACTAGCCGGGGCAGATCCAAGCATTCTGGGAGGGAAATTATGACGGAAAGAGGTACAAGGGAGATGGAGACTCCCTTTTTGAAATTATTGGCTACACTTGCCATCCCCAAGAAGGTACAAAGGACTATCCAAGAGAATCTTCTTTCTGTGGAAGTCTATGCGGAAACAAGGCAGGTTCTTTTGCGTTTTATCGCCGCTGAAACCTTAGAGGGCAAATGGCTAAAGGTTTTGGCAGAGGCGCTAAATAGAAAATTCCCCCAGCAGGCCACTTTTCAAACTATTACCGTAAACACAAATCCCCTTTTCTGGCAAAAAAACTTGGAAAAGCGATGGCCCCAGCTCCTTGAGGCCCTGGGCCTGGAGTTCCCCTTTCTCCAGGGGTGCTTGGGGGTTATATCCTACAGTATAGGGGACGGAAACCAAATATGCTTAACATTACCCTCTCCTTTTTTGCGGAAATTATTGGAGGAAAAACTGGGACAGCTGGAGGGTTTTATCTCCCGTTTTTTGGCTACTAAAATACAAATTAGGCTGGAGGTTGTTGCCCAGGGCCTAGAGGAAAAATGGCAGAGGGCTAAGAAAGAGCGGGAGCAAGAGGACAGAAAGTACGTGGCCCAGCTGCAGCAGGCGGGCGGGAGGGAAGAAAAGGGGGAACTTCCTTTAATACTCATGGGAAAACAGATTTCCGCTCCTCCCACCCCCCTGTCGGGACTTACTACAACAACGGGGGACCTTGTTATTTCCGGGGAGGTAATTAAATGGGAATATAGGAAGATAAGGGCCGGTCGCCTGCTTTTCACCCTGGTACTCAGTGATCGCCTTGATTCCCTTGCTGTCAAAACAGTGTGTGATGGCGAAAGGGGGGAGTCCATAAAGAGGGCCTGTCAAAGGGAGGGCATCTGGTTTTTAGTGCGGGGTTCCTTGGAGGAGGATCGCTATCTGCGGGAGGAGGTTTTATGGGCTAAGGACATCACCCTGATCCCGGGCCAATACCGGAGGGATGAGGGGACGGAAAACAGGGTGGAGCTGCACCTACATACCCAAATGAGCGCCCTGGATGCGACCGTACGTGTTGATGAACTCTTTGCTACCCTTAACCGTTGGGGTCATGAGGCAGTGGCCATTACCGACCATGGGGTTATTCAGGCCTTCCCCGAGGCCTACATCCAGG
This sequence comes from Bacillota bacterium, assembly GCA_012518435.1. Classification (GTDB taxonomy): domain Bacteria; phylum Bacillota; class DTU030; order DTU030; family DTU030; genus JAAYTH01. The sequence goes on along the minus strand of JAAYSG010000034.1, from coordinate 1,968 downwards.
GGAAAAAATACGGTATCAAGGTCTTATATGGCCTAGAGGGATATTTGGTGGATGAAGGCCGGGAGCGGGAAAAGGCATTCCATGTTATTCTGTTGGCCAAAAACCAGCAGGGCTTGAAGGACCTTTACCGACTAATCTCCCTTTCCCACCTGCAGCATTTCTATCGTGTGCCTCGTATCCTTCGGAAGGATTTAATTCGCCATCGGGATAACCTATTGGTGGGCAGTGCCTGTCAAGCGGGGGAGCTGATACAGGCCTACTTAAAGGGCTCCAGCGGGGAGGAATTGGCACAAATTGCCCGCTTTTATGACTATCTTGAACTCCAACCCTGGGCTAATAATTCCTTCCTGATCCGGGAAGGACGGGTGAAGAAGGAAGAACTATTGGACATGAACGAAAAATTATATAGGCTGGGGAAAGGACTGGGGCTACCGGTGGTCGCCACCGGTGATGTTCACTTTCTGGAGCCGGAGGATGACCTTCTCCGTAGCATACTCATGACCGGCCAGGGGTTCAATGATGCCGATCATCAAGCCCCCCTTTACCTAAAAACCACCGGGGAAATGCTGGCGGAATTCGCCCACTTGGGCGAAGATGTGGCCCGGGAGGTGGTTATCGAAAATACCCAGAGAATTGCCGCCGAAATAGAGGATGTCCAACCCCTGCCCCATGGACTCCACGCGCCGGTAATCCCTGGGGCCGATGAACAAATTCGTACCTATGCCTTTAGCGAGGCCAAAAAACTGTACGGAGAGCCACTCCCTCAACTTGTGGTCCAAAGGCTGGAAAAGGAACTGGCGGCCATTATTGATAATGGCTATGCAGTTATATACCTTATTGCCCATAAATTGGTTGCTAAATCCCTTCGGGATGGTTATCTTGTGGGTTCGAGGGGATCTGTGGGTTCTTCCTTTGTGGCCACCATGTGCGGTATTACAGAGGTCAACCCCTTGCCTCCCCATTATCGTTGCCCAAAATGCAATTACAACGACTTTATTACCGATGCCAGTGTGGGCAGTGGCTTTGATTTACCCCAGAGGTCCTGTCCCCACTGTGGGTGTAAATTGGCGGCGGATGGCCATAATATTCCCTTTGAGGTATTTATGGGGTATGAAGGGGATAAGGTACCCGACATAGATTTAAATTTTTCCGGCGAATATCAGCCAACAATCCACCGCTATACTGAGGAATTCTTCGGTTCTGAACGGGTGTTTCGGGCAGGCACCATCTCTACCACCGCCGAGCGCACGGCCTATGGCTTTGTCAAGGGTTATTTTAGTGAGAAGGGGATAAAACGCCGCAGTGTAGAAATAGATCGCCTTGTCAAGGCCTGTACAGGGATAAAAAGGACCACGGGCCAGCATCCGGGGGGCCTAATGATCCTGCCCGCGGATAAGGAAATTGAAGAATTTACCCCCCTACAATATCCGGCTGATGCCAAAAGCGCCGGGGTAATTACCACCCATTTTGATTATAATTCCCTTGGCGGCTGTCTGTTAAAGTTGGATCTTCTGGGACATGATGATCCCACCGCCTTGAAAATTTTATCGGAGTTGACAGGGGTGGATGCAGATACAATTCCCTACAACGATGAAGAGACTATGGCCATATTTTCCGGTCTGGGAGAAATGGGGCTGGAACCGGACCTCTTTGATATTCCCATTGGCACCATAGGGATACCGGAGTTCGGTACCCGTTTTGTCAGACAGATGCTCTATGACACCAAACCGACCACCTTTGCGGAATTGGTTAGAATATCCGGCCTTTCCCACGGAACAGATGTTTGGCTGCAAAATGCCCAGGATCTTGTACGTTCCGGCACGGCGGAATTGTCGGAAGTAATTTCAACTCGGGATGATATAATGACTTATTTAATCGCATATGGGGTACCCCACCGCCGGGCCTTTAACATAATGGAACAGGTACGCAGGGGAAAGGGCCTAGATAAGGAAGATATCAGGGTAATGT
>JAAYSG010000033.1 GCA_012518435.1 Bacillota bacterium | reverse complement strand
ATGGGGATGTAATTACCATGGCAAACACAAATTTTACCTTTAGGGTGAGCCATTGATGGGTCAGATTCATGTCTATGCCATAAGCGATGTGGGCTGCCGCCGGCGGGAAAACCAGGACACCTTTTTAGTAAACAATATGGTGGAAAAAAGCTGGTTGGAGTTAATTTTACCCACCACCGGCCTTTACTTTTCCCATCACGGCCTCCTGTGCGCCGTTGCCGATGGCTTGGGGGGGCACCGGGGTGGGGCACTGGCCAGCCAACTGGTTCTGCAGGCCCTGGCCACTAAGGTTTTTAACCTGGGCGGCTTGGCGGATTATGCCGCGGCCCAGGCCTATTTCGCCAAATATATCCAGCGCCTACACCACTCCGTCCAGGAGCAAAGCCTAGAGGACCCCCAATTAGCGGGCATGGGAACTACCTTGACGGGCCTTTACCTGGGCCAGAATTTTGGCCTCTTTTTTCATGCCGGGGACAGTCGGCTCTATCGCTTTCGCGGGGATTTTCTTCTTCAAATAACCCGGGACCATTCCCCCCAAGGCTTGTCCCTTTCCTTATCGGAACAGTTCGCCACATATGGTAGTAGTATTATTACCAACTGTATCGGTGGCGGCCCCGGCAGCCATTGTCAGCCGGATCTGGGCAAAATAGCCCTTCAGAGGGGGGAGCTTTTGCTCATCTGCAGTGATGGCCTCAGCGACATGCTGCCGGTGGAGACCATGGAGGAAATACTTTGCCGCCGGGAAGGGCCCAGGATAGCGGCCCGTAGCCTCTTAAAGGCGGCAAAAAGAGCCGGAGGAGATGATAACATCGCCCTTATTTTAATAGAAAGGACATAAATAGGGGCAGAACCTAAAGGCAATATTTTATTAAGGGCGGGGAGGCAGAGTACATTGGCAAAAACAGAGCGGCTTGCCGAGGAAAAAACAGAGAGACTGGTGGAAGAAATCCCCCTGATGCCCTCCCTGGGGCGACTGGCCAAAAGCACCCTCATTGCCCACCGCTATGAGGTAATAGAGGAACTTTCCACCCACGGTGGCGAAGCGGATGTCTTTCGCTGCTTGGACAGGGAGTCACAACGGGTGGTTGCGGTAAAGGTATACAGGGCCCACTTACAGCCCAAGGCAGAGCTCCTGGAAGTCCTTTTGAATCTGGAGCATGACCATATTGTACGCTTGTTGGATTTTGGCACCTACAGCGGGCGATTTTTTGAGGTTATGGAATACGCCGCGGGAGGCACCCTGGCCGACCACATGCCCTATGATGAGGAGCACCTGAAACAAATAGTTATTCCCCAGGTGCTATCCGGGCTCAAAACCCTCCACGACCATAATATTATTCACAAGGATATCAAGCCCACTAATTTATTTTACCTTGACGGCAAGCGGCAATGGGTTTTGGTGGGTGATTACGGCATCTCCTCTCTAGTGGAGGGGGAAACATCCCTTCACCAAAGCACTTCTGTGAAAAGGACCGTGGAATTTGCCGCCGGGGAATTGTTTTCCGGCATTTTTGGCTATGAGGTAGATTATTACGCCCTGGGTATTACCCTTTTATACCTGCTAAAGGGGAAGAGTCCCTTCCTGGGGATGAATACACAGCAAATTGTGCATGCCCATAT
>JAAYSG010000032.1 GCA_012518435.1 Bacillota bacterium | reverse complement strand
GGCCAGGAGAAAAATAAAGCCCACGATGATACCACTGGCCTCAACCTGGCCCAGGCCATAAACAGTCGCCAGCCAGCGGGCCAGGACATAGCCCAGGAGAAAATTCAACAGGGGAAGGGTATAGACCAAAAAAGCGGCCAGTAGCACCCGCTGGGCCTCCATTTTCATTTCAATCAAATCCCCCTCCCGGGCACCGATGGGGTTGTGGGCCAAAACGGTTAAATCCCGGGCTTGTTCCAGACCGGAGAGGCCTCCGTCACATTTACCACAGGCCTGACAGGCCGTATGCCGCTGGGTCCTTACCCGGGCCATATCCCCACGGGTTTCCACAACTAGCCCCACTTGTTCCATTTCATCCTTCACCATCCTTAAGGATAAGGTTTTTCTTACCTTGTCATAGCAATTTATTATAAAAGCAAGGTGGGTTTCCTAGAGCATCTGCAGGGCCTCTCCCACCGTCCCGATGGGCAGCAATTTCAGGGCCGGTTGAAAGGTCAGGGATTCCGAATTGCCCCGGGGTAGGAGGCATCTTTTAAAACCCAGCTTGGCCGCCTCCTTTAGGCGCTGCTCCAGACGGGTCACGGGCCTTACCTCCCCCGTCAGGCCCACTTCACCCATGACAATGGTATCTCCGGGGCAGGGGACCCCCCGGAAACTGGAGGCCAGGGCAATGGCCGTTCCCAGGTCAGCGGCGGGGTCATCAATGCGCACACCACCCACGGCATTCACATAGGCATCCTGGTTGCTCAGGTTTAAACCCGCCCTCTTTTCCAATACGGCCAGAAGCATGACCAGGCGGTTATAATCAATTCCGGTGGCGGAACGCCGCGGTACCCCAAAGCTGGTGGTACTCACCAGACCCTGGACCTCCACCAAAAGGGGCCGGGTACCCTCCAGGGTAGCAATTACCACCGAGCCGGCGGCCCCGGCGGGCCTCTTGGAGAGGAACAAGCGGGAGGGATTGGCCACCTCCCGTAGCCCCTTTTCCAGCATTTCAAAGATCCCGATCTCATTGGTGGAACCAAAACGGTTCTTTACCCCCCGCAGGATCCGGTAAATGTGGTGTCTGTCACCCTCCAAATAAAGGACCACATCCACCATATGCTCCAGGACCCGGGGCCCGGCCAGGGAACCCTCCTTGGTAACATGGCCCACGACAACAATGGGTATCCCCAAAAATTTGGCCGGCCCCATGAGGCGGGCGGCACATTCCCGCACTTGCCCCACACTCCCTGCAGCCGATGTCAACCCCGGATGGTAAACCGTCTGGATGGAATCAATAATAACCAGGGCGGGACGCAGCTGGTTGATTTGGGCAATTATATGGGAAAGATCCGTCTCCCCCATGACCAAAAGCCTTTCTTGTAGGGCATCTAGGCGGGCCCCCCGCAGTTTTAATTGCCCCGGCGATTCCTCGCCGGAAATATAAAGGACCGGGCCGTGCTGGGCAGCAAAGTAGGCGGCAAATTGTAATAGTATGGTGGATTTGCCTATCCCCGGATCCCCCCCCAAAAGAACCAGGGAGCCGGGGACAATGCCACCTCCCAAAACCCGATCAAATTCCCCGCTGCCGGTGGAAAACCTCTGGGCCACATCCCCCGGGACCTGGCCAATGGCCTGGGGGGCCTGGGCCTGGTAAAATAGGCCGGAAGGCCCGGGGTGCCGCGCCTCGGGCTTACCCCGGACCTCCTCCACCATGCTGTTCCAAGCACCACAATCGGTACAGCGCCCCAGCCACTTGGGAAACTCACTGCCACATTCCTGGCAGATGAAAACACTCTTTATTTTAGCCATCTTTCCCACCTCTCCCCTGCAGGGTTCTATTTATGAGGATGCTTCGGCAGCCGCCTTGCCCCTGGGCTTGAAAACCAGGGCACCATCCTCCACTTCCACCAGCACGGTGTCACCGTGTTTGACCCGGCCGGAGAGGATTTGCTCTGCCAGGGGGTTTTCCACTAGGCGCTGGATGGCCCGCCGCAGGGGCCGAGCACCAAAGGTGGGATCAAAACCTTTCTGGGCCAGCAGTTCCTTCCCTTCATCGCCAACCTCTATCTGTACACCCTTTTCACTGAGGCGTTCCTCCACTTCCTTGAGCATCAGATCCACTATTTCCCGCAGGTGTTCCCTATTTAGGTGGTGGAAGACAATTGTCTCATCAATGCGGTTTAAGAATTCGGGACGGAAGGTCTTTTTTAGTTGGTCCATAACCCGTTCCCTGGTCCCCCGGTGGGTTTCCTCCGCCGATGCCGGGCGGAATCCAAGGGTTTCCTCCCCGGCCAGCAATTGGGCACCCACGTTGGAGGTCATGATGACCACCGTGTTGCGAAAATCCACCTTCCTCCCCTTGGCATCGGTGAGCCGGCCATCCTCCAGTATCTGCAACAAAATATTGAAAACCTCCGGGTGGGCCTTTTCTATTTCATCAAAGAGGACCACCGAATAGGGGCGCTGGCGAACGGCTTCCGTCAGCTGCCCGGCCTCCTCATAGCCCACATAACCCGGGGGGGCACCAATCATCCGGGATACGGTATGCCTTTCCATATACTCGGACATATCCAGGCGGATCATGGCCTCCTCATCCCCAAAGAGTTTATCCGACAGGGCCCGGGCCAATTCCGTCTTCCCTACCCCGGTGGGGCCCAAGAATATAAAGGAACCAATGGGTCTATTGGGATCCTTGAGACCGGCCCGGGCCCGGCGCACCGCCTTGGCCACCGCCGTAACCGCCTCATCCTGACCGATAACCCGCTGGTGCAACCCTTCTTCCAGTTTTAGAAGGCGTTCTGCCTCCCCCTCGGTAAGGCGGGTAACGGGTATCCCGGTCCAGCCGGCCACAATGCTGGCCACATCTTCCTTGGTAACCTCGGCCTCTGTTTTTCCCTTCTGGGCATCCCACTTACTGCGCCTCTCCTCCAACTGCTTCTTTAAGGATTGTTCCCGATCCCGCAGTTGGGCCGCCTTTTCATACTCTTGATTTTGCACCGCCGCTTCCTTCTCCTTGTTGACCTCCTCCAGCTCTGTTTCCAATTCCTTCAGCTCTGGGGGAACATTGTACATGGCCAGACGCACCTTAGAGGCAGCCTCATCAATAAGGTCAATGGCCTTATCCGGGAGAAAGCGATCGGCGATAAAGCGAATGGAAAGGTTGACGGCGGCTTCCAAGGCCTCATCGCTTATGGTCACCCGGTGGTGGGCCTCATAGCGATCCCGTAGGCCCCGCAAAATGGCAACGGTTTCTTCCTCACTGGGTTCACCCACGGTTACAGGTTGAAACCTGCGTTCTAGGGCAGCATCCTTTTCTATATGTTTGCGGTACTCATCCAGGGTAGTGGCACCAATGCACTGCAGTTCACCCCGGGCCAGGGCCGGCTTCAAGATGTTGGCCGCATCTATGGCCCCCTCCGCCGCCCCGGCACCCACCACGGTGTGGAGCTCATCGATAAAGAGGATGATATCTCCCGCTTGGCGAACCTCCTCCACAACCCGCTTCAGCCTTTCTTCAAACTCACCCCGGTATTTGGTCCCGGCCACGGCCGATGCCAAGTCCAGGGTCACAACCCGGTTATCCTTCAATAACTCCGGCACCCTGCCCTCCACTATCAGCTGGGCCAGGCCCTCGGAGATGGCCGTCTTACCCACACCCGGTTCCCCCACCAAGACGGGGTTGTTTTTGGTCCTGCGGCTCAAAATCTGAATTACCCGCTCAATCTCCTTCTCTCGGCCCACAACGGGGTCCAACTTGCCTTCCCGGGCCATTTGGGTCAGATCCCGGCCCAAACCATCCAGCATGGGTGTACTGCCCCCCCTTGCCTGCTGTGGCTTCTGGGGGGTGCCGGTGGAGCCCATCTGCCCCAGAAGTTGGACCAGATGTCCCCTGACCTTTTGTAAATCGGCCCCCAGGGCCTGCAGCACCCGGGCCGCAACCCCTTCCCTCTCCCGGATAAGGCCCAAGAGAAAGTGTTCAGTACCCACATAATTATGACCCAACTGCCGGGCCTCATCCAAGGAAAGCTCAATTACCTTTTTCGCCCGGGGGGTAAAACCTATCCCCCCGCTAACTGTACCCTTGCCGGGGCCTATTATCTTTTCCACTTCTGCTTTAACCTTTTCCTGATCGACACCCAAATCCGCCAGTACCTTATGGGCCACTCCGGTTCCTTCCCGCAACAATCCCAGCAGCAGGTGTTCTGTACCCACATAGGGGTAATTGAGCCGCCGGGCTTCCTCTTGGGCCATTTTCATTACCTTTTGGGCCCGTTCGGTAAAACGTGCAAACATTTATAACACCTCCAGTGTTTTCTTAATTGTAGACAAAAAACCATTGGCCCGGTTCAGCTGTAAAATTCCCCTCCACTCAGCAAGGGGCAGCCCCTAGGCCCTTACCTCCCTCAGCCTTTCTCGGATCAGGGCCGCCCTTTTGGCATCCCTCTCCTGGGTACTTTGCTTTTCACCGGCCACCTTTTGCAAAAATCCCGGTTGACACAGCACCAGCAGTTCCCCCAAGACCCCATATTCCAACTCCGGCAAGAGGTTGAGATTTAAACCCAGGCGCAGGGTTAAGATGAGGTTGATGGCCTCCTTACTGGTCAGGAGCCGGGCATTGCTTAAAATGCCATAGGCCCGAAAAACCTTATCCACAAGGCGGTCCCCCATCTCTTGATACAATTGCCGCCTGGCCTGCAATTCCTGTTCTATGACCTGGACAATGATGGTCTGTAAATTACCGATAAGTTCCCCCTCGGTCCTTCCAAGGGTTATCTGATTGGAAATTTGGAACATATAGCCCAGGGCCTCGGTCCCTTCCCCGTAGAGACCCCTGGTGACCAACCCCAGTTGGGAAAGGGTGGAAAAAATTTTGTTGGCCCTGTTTAACATGACCAGCCCCGGCAGATGCACCATGATGGAGGCCCGCAGGCCTGTTCCGGTGTTTGTGGGACAGCAGGTAAGATAGCCATAGGTTTCGTCAAAGGCGTAGGTTAATTCACCTTCCAAGTCATCGTCAACCTTCCCCGCCAGCCCATAGGCCTCCTCCAACTGCAGTCCCGGGAAAAGGGTCTGAATCCGCAGGTGATCCTCCTCATTGACCAGAAGGGAAACGCCCTCATCTTCCCGCAAAACCACGGCCCGCTGCCGGGGTTCGGCAATATGGGCCGGGCTGGTGAGGTGTTTTTCCACCAGGACCTGCCGATCGATGGGGGTTAGCTTTGCCAAGGGCAGAAAGTGAAACTCCTTGGCCCGGGACAGCCGTCCCACGGCCGCCTCCACCTTGGCACAGATCCTTTCCAATTCTCCTTCCCCGGCCCGATTGGGAAAGGTATGCTCTGCAATGTTGCGGGCCAGGCGCACCCGGCTGCTTATAACCACTTCCCTCTGGGGCCCTTCACCAAGGGTCCAGCGGGAAGAAGGTCTTTGCAGAATTTCTTCCCAAGACATCTCCACTTCCCCCCTCATACATCTATTGTCTTCTCCATATCCCTAATTTTATCCCTTAAAACCGCCGCTTTTTCAAATTCTTCCCGCTCCACCGCCCTATTTAGGGCCTCCTTTAGCTCCCCCAGTTCTTGTTTGAGCCGCAGGGAACGGCCAGCCCTTTGGGGTACCTTTCCGCAGTGCTCGATGCGTCCGTGGAGCCGGCCCAAAAGGGGTTCCAACTGTTGCCGATAGGTTTTATAACAGCTGGCACAGCCTAAACGGCCGCTGCCTTTGAATTCATTATAGGTTAGTCCACACTGGGGGCACTTTAATAGGCCAGCTGTGGGATCCAGTTTCAGCTGCTTTACCTCAGCATCTGAATCCAGGAGGCTGGCAAAAAGTTTGTGAAGGGAAAATTCCGGCCCAGCAAAGCTATCCATAAAATTTAACTCTCCCTTTTCCCGGGCACAGTATTCACAAAGATGAACCCTGGTTGTTTTATTATTAACTGTCCTTCGGACCATAACCGTTGCCGGACGCTTCTGGCACTCTTGGCAAAGCATGACATCACTCCCTTGTGGAATAGGAAAACATCCTCCACCAGCCCTATTCACCCAACAGGGCCAGCAACATGGCCTTCAAAAGGCGGGCCCTAATCATATCCCGCAGGGGCAGGTCCACCTTGAGATTATCCCGGGAAATGGCCGCTTGCAAAACCCTCTTTTCCCTACGGTTTAAAAGCCCCTCCTCCGCCAGGTGAAGCAAAATGCCCTCCGCCCGCCCCTGGCTGATGGAAGGCCCAATGCTGTCCCGCAAGTGCCGGAGCCGCTCTGGCAAATCCATCTCCAGCTTTATAATCCGAATATAACCCCGGCCCCCCCGGCGGCTCTGGACCAAGTAGCCCCGCTCCACCGTAAAGCGGGTTTCCAGGACATAATTGACCTGGGAGGGTACACAATCAAACTCCTGGGCCAGTTCACCCCTTTTGATCTCCAAGATGTTTTCCCGGGACCGTATTAACTGTTCCTTCAACCAAGTTTCAATTTGTTCCGTTAAACTGGGCAAATTCCCACCTCCCTGGTCTTTGACCTTTCCTGACCTTTATCTATATTATACCTCCCCCGGCGGAAAAAATGCAAGCCCTGTTTCCTAATTTTTTCCCAAGGACAAATAATTATCATTTTTTCTCCAACTTCCCCCCTAACTCCCCCGCCCGTATACCTTTGTGGTATACTGGGGGTAGTGCCTGTCCCGGGTGCGGTATATCACCAATTGGCCCATTACACCCCCAGCCCAGCGAAAGAAGGCCACCTTCATATGGTCGGCGGGGGAAGGAGATGCCCAAGCAAGGGTTGCAGAAGGGGATGGTTGAAGAATTGGCTAGCAAGGGGAACAGTAGGGGCAAGAACCGCTGGTTAATTTGGTTTGTTTTGGCAATTTCCTTTGCCGTGGTACACTTCCAAAGAATATCCCTCAGTGTTGTGACGGATGAATTGATGTCCCAATTTAATATTACCGCCCTTCAACTGGGGCTTTTAAATTCCCTGTATTTCTACATATATGCCTTTGGCCAGCTGCCGGCGGGCACCTCCAGTGATCTCTTTGGTCTGCGAAACACCATAACGGCGGGATTGTTGGTCATGGGCCTGGGTTCGGTATTCTTTGGCACCGCCACCAGCCTAAGGGCCCTTTTCCTAACACGCTTACTAATAGGCCTGGGGTCATCGGTTATTTGGGTATCCCTTCTTAAGGCCGTCTCCTTATCCTTTTCCCAAGACCAGTTTGCCAGTATTACGGGGCTTAGTTCCTTTATCGGCCATGGGGGACAAGTACTGGCCTCGGCCCCCCTGTCTCTTTTGGTTGCCCTGGTGGGCTGGCGTTTTCCCTTTATAGGTCTAGGATTCTTGACCTTGCTCCTGGCACTTGCCGCCTGGCGGCTGGTGGGCAAGGAGAAGAAGGAAAGAAGGAGGCTGGGGTTGGGGGATATCCTTTGGCGGCCCATCCAGGCCACCCTGAAAAACCCTGCCAACCTCTTATCATTTCTCATTCTCTTTGGTCTTGTGGGTTCATTCAGCGCCACCGTGGGATTATGGGGGGTCCCCTATCTGGTGCAGGTTGGTGAAATGGCGCGGGAGAAAGCAGCGGGATTGATGATGATCATGATTGTGGGCAGGGTCCTGGGCCCTCCCATTTCTGGTTTTCTCACCCAGTGGTGGGGCCGGCCCAAACCTGTATTTTTGCTCTTTGCCGGTAGCCATGCAATCTTATGGTGCATCTTGGTGGTGGTCTATCAACTTTCTCCCCCCAGTGGCCTCTATGCCCCCCTATTTTTTAGTATTGGCTTCTTCAACGGCATTGCCGTCCAAATTTTTTCCCTTGTTAAGGATTCCAATGCCCAAGCAATAATTGGCACAGCCAATGGTTTTGTTAATAGTGGTGGTTTTGTGGGTACCGCCATTATTCAACTTTTGATGGGTTATTTGTTGGATAGCAACTGGGAAGGAGGCGTAGAATTAGGGGTACGGATATACCCCCAGCTGGCCTTTCGGCGGGCCTTTTATGTCCCCCTCTTTTTCTCCCTTTTATCCCTAAGGGCTTGTTATGTCCTGTTAGGGCAGTACAAGGATAAGGTTGGAGAGCGGGTGGCGGGCTAGGGGCATGGGGGTGCCTAAGAAGATGGGGAGGATGAGATATGGAAAAAAAACCGAAACATGAACTGAGGCTACTGATGGCCATGCTGATCTTTGGTAGTATAGGTGTCTTTGTGAAAAATATAAACCTGCCCAGTGCAGCCATAGTCTGGTGGCGCACCATAATCGGCAGTGGCTTTTTGGCCCTTCTGTTTTTCCTGACCAAACAACCCCTCAAGATCCAGGCCATTAAAAATAATCTTCTTCTCCTCATTGCTGCCGGGATATTTTTGGGCGGTGGTTGGGCCCTTTTGTTTGCATCTTACCACCTAACCACCGTCAGCATAGGCACACTGCTGCACTACACCGCCCCGGCGCTGGTCTTTATCCTTTCCCCGCTCCTGTTTCAAGAAAAAATGACCAGCCATAAGGTGGTGGGGATAGTGGCCGCCATCCTAGGTATGATAATTATAAACGGCACCGGGGCCGGGGGCAGCAACTTTACCCTTGGGGTCATCTGTGCCTTGGCCTCTGCCCTTTTCTATGCCCTGGTCATGATCCTCAATAAGTACCTGCGGGGCCTGTCGGGCTTGGAAAGCACCTTTGTCCAGCTCCTGGTGGCCATGGTGGTCATGGCCACCTACACCGGAATTACCACGGGACGGCTAGTTCATATCCCCAGGGGATATGAAGTGCTTTTGATGGCCACGGTGGGGATCCTCCACACCGGTATCGGCTGTTATATCTACTTTTCCTCCATGCAGGAGTTGCCGGGGCAAACCATCGCCATCATGAGCTATATCGACCCCGCCTCTACCCTCTTCTTTTCGGCGCTGTTTTTACAGGAAAGGCTGACGGGCTTTCAGATCTTGGGGGCCCTTTTAATTCTGGGGGGAACGGCCTTTAGCCAGTTGGCCAAACCCAAGGAACGGGTAAAAACCCCTGTGGGAATGGACTAGACCTTGAAAGAAGAAAACCCCCGACCGGCGGGGGGAGAATGGGCTTCGGTTCCTTTTATTTAATGTCTCAACGCTGTCTTGGGAGTGTAGCCCGGTTTAACGCCGGGCGGGACTGGAAAACAATAATCCGGGCTTAGGTCGCCAAATCTCCGGCGGCCTTTATTTTTACCCTGTTTGTATTGCCGGCATAATAGGCCAGGGGCACATCTTCAACCTCAACAATTTCCACTGTTTCCCGGGCAGCACCGGCCGCCACGGCCGCCTGGATGGCCTCTTCCTTGGCCCTGGCCAGGGCCTCTTCCCGGGGTATTTTATTGTAATCAATGAGTTTTTCATAGGTGCCACTTACCTTGGATATGGCAGCCCCAATGGCATTGGCTGTCCCAAAGAGCTGGGGTTTGCTTACCGACTTGGCCCCGGCTAATTTTTCCGGGAGAATTATGGAACCGCCACCCACCAAGATAACATCCACATCGGCGCTGGACACCTTCATGGCATCCAGGGCATCCTCAATAAGTTCCCGGATGACGGCCAGGGCCTTTTGGGCCAAGGAATCACTTATCCCGGCCACCCGGGTCTTATCACCCAAATCATACATGCCCAGGCGGACGGCTATGTCGGTGGCAGTTATGGTATCACCGCCAAATATTAGGGCCTTTTCTGTAATGGCAGAACCCACACTGTCGGGACCCACCGTTACTGTCCCATCATCCCGTAACCGCACTATGGAGCCACCCCCCAGACCAATGGTCAGGACATCGGGCATGCGAAAATTTGTCCGCACTCCGCCGATGGTGGCCGCAACCCCCGATTCCCGGGGAAAACCATTGATGATGACACCCAGATCCGTGGTTGTGCCTCCCACATCAATAATTAGGGCATCCTGGCGGCGAGATAAGTAGCTTGCCCCCCGGATGGAATTTGTCGGCCCACAGGCTATGGTCAGGATGGGGTAGCGTTGGGCATGTTCCATTGTCATTAAGGTACCGTCATTTTGGGACAAGTAGATATCGGCCTCGGTGGCCCCCAGCGCAGTTAAGGAGCGGGCAAAGCCGGTGGTAAATCTACTGGCCACCTTGTAAAGGGCTGAATTTAGTATTGTTGCATTTTCCCGTTCAACCAGCCCCATGGAACCAATTTCACTGGAAATGGAGACATGGATGTCATCCCCCAAAACTTCCCGGCAGATTTTTGCGGCCCTCACCTCATGGTCATTGCGCACTGGAGAAAAGACAGAGGAAATGGCCACGGATTCCACCCGGCCCGCCAGGCTGGCAAAAAACTTTCGGGCTGCTTCTTCGTCCAGGGGGGCCAGTTCCTTGCCATCGTGCTCGCAGCCACCACCAATAATGGCTTCGGCCACCACCGTTTTTTTAATGTCTTCCGCCCAGTCTGTCATGGGGGGGATGCCCACCGTGGCCGGGGCCCCTATGCGCAGGACAGCTATGGGGGCCAGGTTTTTCCTTTCCACAATGGCATTTGTGCACTGGGTTGTACCCAACATGGCCTGGCCTATCCTGGAGCGGTCAATACCCGCCATATCAAGGACCTCTTGGGCTGCGTCCACAATGCCTTGCTGAACATCATCGCTGGTTGGTTTTTTTACCATGGCCACTACCCTTAAGGATTCATCCAATAGTACGGCATCGGTGTTGGTGCCACCCACGTCAATCCCCAGTCTATACATTGCAACCGCCTCCCTTCGTATGTTCTTCAACGGGAATATAATCTATGTCGTAGCCAAAGTAGCGGGGGCCGACCAATTCCAAGCCCTTGGGGGTGCGCCAGAGGTCAAAACACTTGAGGCCCACCACCAGGACCCGTTTACCATATTTTAGGGCATCGGTGGTAACGGGGATAAAGGTTTCCGTATCAACAAGACAGATGAGATCCGGCACCGTGGCCACGGGTTTTCCCTCCACACTGGCGATAAGATTCTCATTTTGAAACTCCACCCAGGCCTCCTGGCCCCTGTAGGGGCCAATCCCTTCCAAAACAATTTTACCAAAGTTAAAACCCGCCCGGGTTTCCCGTAGCACATCGGCAATTTTACCCTTGAAGAGCTTGAAGCCATCGATGGCGGCAATAAAGGCCTCCTCCGGCCTTTCCGCCGAACCTTTTCCCAAATCCCGTATGGCCCGGCCCAGCCTTTCACTGCGGGTGAGGATATTTTTCACCGCATATTTTTTCAGCATTTTACCCTCCATGGCATAGAGGCAGACGGATACACTGCCCCCACAGCTCATGGTAACCGCCCGGGCCAGTTCCTCCGTCCACTTGTTGGTAATGGTTTCAAAAATGACACTATTGCCCTTTTCATCGGTAAGGGCCATGGGGGTAGCACTAAGCCCGCCGATGGTAAAGGTCACCATCTGCAGTTCGGGGAAGGCCCGGCCCATCCCGTCGGCATCCACCAGGGGTAGCCCCAAGCGGGCTGCTGCCGCAATGGGCAGCATGCTGTTGACCCCGCCGGCCTCGATGGGCATAAAGGCATATATTTCTTGGGAATAAAACTGGCTGACCATATCGTAGAGGGTTTGGTACTCCTTACCCCCAATTGCCTTTTCACTCAGGACCGTAGGGGCACCCATCATGGCGATGGGTACCACCAGGGCCTCATCGGGAACATCCTCTGGATCCACTAGGGTAACTGGGCCATGCTCCCGCACTGCCCCCAGGGCCACCAGCTTGCCCACATAGGGATCTCCTCCCCCCCCAGCGCCCAAGAGGGCGGCACCCAGGGCAATATTTTCTATTTCCTCAAATCCTATCTGACGCAAGTTAAATCGGCTCCTTTCCAAGGGTTGTCTCAGCAGCTTCCTCCTGGCCCAAACCCAGGAGGCTATAGGTTATCAGGGAAACTATTATGCCATTAATGGGTCCCACAAAGAAGGCAGTGTCAAGGATGGGCAGCTTCTCCACTAACCCGGGAAGGTAGCTGGCGAAAATACCACCGGTCATACAGGCCACCAGAACCCCCAGGAAAAAGGACACCAGACCAGGTGTGTGAAAGCCTTCCCTTATTTTAAAATTCTCCACCTTGCCCTTGCCCATGATCCAGTAGTCGGCGATCATGATGCCGGCCAGGGGTGGAATGAGGGCCGAAAGCAGGCTCAAGAAGTTTTGAAACAGGGTGTAAAAACCAGTGGCCGCCAAGGCACCGAAAAGGGCAACGACTATGCCAAAGAGACCGGCAACAATGGTGGCCGTCCGCCTCTTTGTCTCGGCAAAACCCAAAAAGACGGAGAGGGCAATTCCCCCGGTATAAGCATTGGTAACATTGGTTGTCCAAGTTCCACTGATGAGGGCCAGGATACCCAGCAGGCCAAGGGCAACGGAGCCAAAGGAAACAAATACTACACTGATGTCATACTGGCCCGTGACGATGGTCAATACAGCCCCGATCATCATGATGGCAAAGCCGGCGGGAATTACTCCCAGTACTGAACTTTTGATAACATCCTCTCTACTCTTGGCAAAGCGGCAGTAATCCCCGGCGATAACGCCCCCCAGGGCAAAGGTGGCAATGGTAAAGTTTATGCCAAAGACTAGACCCATGTTGGTTTCCGGTTTATATGTGGCCAATATACTGAGGCCATTGTTGGAGCTGATGGCCAGAACCAGGCCATAGAGGCAAACCAGCATAAGAAGGGGCACTGCCACGATGTTGAGGACCTTCAAGCCCTTAAAGCCATAGGCGGCCGTAAATAACATTACCAGGCCCCAAAAAACAATACTGAGCCAGACGGGAATATTTACCCCGAAAATATCGGCAAACATAACACTAAAGGAGAGGCCACAAACGGCCGACTGCACGCCAAACCAACCAATACAGGCAATGGCCAAGAGCAAACTTATTATATACTTGGCACCCTGCTCTCCCAAGGATGCACCGGCCATGACCGCCGTTGGCAGACCCAGGTCACAGCCCTGTATCCCAATTAAGCTCATATAAGCGGCAATAATAGTATAGCCAATGGTAATTGCCCAGGCACTTTGCCCTAGGGTTAGGGAAGAGCCCAAAACACCCCCCACCATAAGACAGGATACACAGATCATTGCCCCTGCCCAGACCATTGTAATTGACCACCAATCCTCCCGTTGTGTGCTAGCAACTTCAAATCCTGTTTTTTTCCCTGCCACTATGTTTACCTCCCTTGTATAAAATTAGACTAAGTATATCAAAGTTGCCCTGGTCTGTAATTATCCTTGGGGGAGAAAAAGGGACCGGTGGATCTGTCCTTGGGGACAAATAGGCTGAACCCAGGCTAACTGGTGTAGCACTATGGGCATTGGAACTGGCACTATGGTCCACTATTGGGCCATTTTCTCAGCCATTAGGAGCCTGTCTATGGCCAGGGCCTGGTACAAGTCAAGGGAGGCAGGCATGGTGCCAATGCGATAACCCAAATAGTCCGATAGGCACTTCAGGCGGTACTTTATGGTATTGGGGTGCAGGAATAGCCTTTCCGCCGTCTGGGCTATACTTGAATCGGTATCCAGGAGGTAAACCGCCAGGGTCTCCTTTAGGTCATCACTCCCCCGCTTCCTTTTTAGGGGTGATAGGGGAGAAAGGGCCTTGGCACAGGAGGCTTCCCCCCTTTCTATTAGGCGGCGGCATGTTTTGGCAAAGGATATTTCCTTGCCGGAAAAACAGGTGCGGCGGGGAAATATTTTTTTGGCATCGGCAACAAAGTTGCGGTTGGATAAAAAGGCCTCCCGCACAGCCGTTGTATCCTGAAGGTTGCGAAACATGGTGAGGGTTACATCCTGGGGAAGTTGCTTTAGGATACTCTCCCGCAGGGTTTCCATATCCTGCAGGAGGGCTGGCCCGTCCATAAAAATAACCAGATAGCCCTCATAAACATCGGCAAAGAAGGTCTGGCAATAGCGCCCAGTTAGCTCCCGCACCGCATCCAACAAGGCGGGGGGGAAATCCCCCCTTCCCTCCGTGGGTTCAACTATCCACATGGCATGAATGGAAGCCACATCAATTTGGAAGAGATCGGCCAGGCGTCGCATTTTTATGGGTTCATCCCCCATAATTGCTTTGACTAGCTCTGTAATTACAACCTTATCGTGCTGTTGGCTCCAAAGGCTCACCGCCAGCTGGACAAGCTCAACCGCCTGCTGGAGCATCCCCGTTGTCAGGGGTTTTCCCTCCCGGAGGAGGAAAAGTTCCATGCCCAGGCTGCCCTCGGAATGTATTTTGGCCCTGGAGAGGTAGCTTCCGGGAAGGGGGGGGAAATCAACCGCCTTTGCCCCAGCCTGGGGCAAGTGCGCCCCTTTCAAGTGCACATGGAGTCCCCGGAGGGAGCGGGGCCAAGTAGCCTCATTGAGCACATTCCCCTCCCTATCTGTTAAAATAACCGAGGCCCGGATCTTGTTGGAGAGGATTTTCAGCACAGCATTAACGGTCTGCTGGTGCTGGGGCAGGCGGGAAACACCCTCTAAAATATCCAGGACCAGGGAACCCCCAGAATAGTGATCCTTAAAAATTGCCTCCATCACCTCATAAATTACCTCCCCATAACGGAGGTCTGTACGGTTTCTGGGCATGCAGATCAGGGGAAAATCCAATTCATCGGCCAGTAGGATTAAGCGGGGATCAATATCCTTGAGGAATACGCCGACATAGCATAAAATAAGCCCGGCCTCGCCGCTTTCTGCCAGGTGCCGCAGGCTGCGGCACTGGGCCTCCACATCATCGGCAATATCGACAAAGGCGCTTATGACAATTTCACCCCCATAGAAGCCATTTTCGGGATTCGGGGGGTAATTGAATTCCAAAGAGTCAACACTATCCAAAACAGAAATGGAGGATACTATCTTTTCCAACCCACCCCTCCCGGCCACAACCCTGGCCTTGCGCATAGATGGTAGTTGAAGTAAGTCTGCGATGGTTACACCCATTGTGCCATCCACCCCTAAGGTTTTACCTTTTATTATAACAAAAATCTCCGCCCAGGGAATGGTCCGGCCAAAAGTTGAAATAAAAACAATCATCCCACTCCATGGGGTAGGATGATTGAAGGGCCATAATGGAAATCCTCTGTATTTACCTTTTCAGCGGGTACCCCATAACCAAGGGGCCAAGGTCATTGTCCCCCCGCCTCACCAAGGGGCTTGAGATAATAGCCTATCATGCAGGGTAGCTCTTCTTCCTTATCCTCCGCTTCTATAGGGTGCCATAACCTGGGTAATTGTTTACTGCAGGCCTTTTCACACAGCTGGGAGATCAATGTTGGGCAGCCACCAACCTCTACCACAGCCAATTTCATCTGTAGCACCTCCTCAAATTTTTATCCCGGCCTCACCAAACAAAAAAGCCAACCGCATTCCATCCTTGACCAGCGGGACACACTAAAGGGTCCCCTGTGGTGGAAGACGATTGGCATTCTAGACAAATTTTTGGGCTGGTAAATCTCAACTTACATCCCCCCAAGCGGTTTTATCCTGCTTACCCGGGGCAGCCTTGGCTTATTAATTTGCCATTGTGTTCTATTATATTCGCCTTGCCAGGTTTATTTCCTGCTATTTAACAAGATTCTTTTTCTACCACCTTTTGGAAAATAGATGGACGCAAGGGGGGCCTTGGGGACACCCCCGCCCCCGGGAGGGAAACATCCTTTACATGGGGTCTGCCAAGGGAAACCAGCCTTAAACACCGGCACCGGGCCGGCCTATTCCGGCGCACTGTAGTTGGGGGCTTCTTTGCTGATATGAATATCGTGGGGATGGCCCTCCCGCAGGGCAGCGCTGGTGACGCGGATGAAACGGGTCTTTGTCCGCAGTTCCTCCAAGTTAGCTGCACCACAGTAACCCATCCCGGCCCGGAGGCCGCCCAGGAGTTGGTAAACAGTTTCCGCCAAGGGCCCTTTGTAGGGAACCCGCCCTTCAATACCCTCCGGTACCAACTTGGAAGCATCCTCTTGAAAGTAGCGGTCGCTGCTGCCATCCTTCATGGCCCCCAAGGAACCCATACCCCTATAGACCTTAAAGCTGCGTCCCCGATAAATAACAGTTTCCCCCGGGCTCTCTTCTATGCCAGCAAAGAGGTTGCCGATCATGACCGCCTCCGCCCCGGCAGCCAGGGCCTTGGTGATATCACCGGAATATTTGATGCCACCATCGGCAATGACGGGGACTCCGGCCTTAAGGGCCTCCCGGGCGCAGTCAAAGATGGCCGTCAGCTGGGGTACGCCAACACCGGCCACCACCCGGGTAGTACAGATGGACCCGGGACCTACCCCCACCTTAACCCCATCGGCACCGGCGGCGATGAGCTCCCTGGTCCCCTCCGCCGTGGCCACATTCCCGGCAATCACTTCCAGGTCTGGATAGCTGTTTTTAATGCTGGCGAGCATGGCAAGCACACCCCGGGAATGGCCATGGGCCGTATCCAAGGTTATGAGATCCACCCCCGCCGCCACCAGGGCTCCGACCCGTTCCATTGTATCCCTGGTGACACCCACCGCCGCCCCCACCCGCAGGCGACCCAGGGCATCCTTGGCTGAATGGGGATATTTTTTCGCCTTTTCGATATCCTTAATGGTTATGAGCCCCTTTAAGATATTGCTTTCATCCACCAGGGGTAGCTTCTCTATTTTGTGGCGTTTCAGGGTCTCCTTGGCCTCGTCCAAGGTTGTATCCACGCTGCCGGTGATCAAATTATCCTTGGTCATGGCCTCGGCAATACTTTTGGAAAAATCCTCTTCAAAGCGGATATCCCTGTTGGTTAAAATCCCGATGAGCCTTCCTTGGGGATCGGTTATGGGAATTCCGGAAATACGGTAGCGGGCCATGATCTGCTCCGCATCATGGATGGTATCATGGGGGGAAAGGAAGATGGGATCAACTATTACCCCACTTTCGGAACGCTTGACCTTATCCACCTCTTCCGCCTGCTGGGCAATGCTCATGTTTTTGTGAATGATGCCGATGCCACCCTCCCGGGCCAGGGCAATGGCCAGGCGGGCCTCCGTAACTGTATCCATGGCGGCACTGGCCAGGGGTATATTGAGGGCAATGCCCCGGGTTATTCGGCTGCTGACATCCACATCCTGGGGCAAAACATCGGAATGGCCGGGTATGAGATAAGCATCATCAAAGGTTAGGCCCTCTTTTTCGAGCCGGGGATCAATTTCCATGCATATGCCTCCCTTCTTAGACAAAGGGTCACTTCCCCTTGAAGCAACCCCAACACTCTAGTCCATTTTACCCCGCAGACGGAAGGAAAGAATCATCAGGCTGTCTGCCAGGTGTTCATTTTCCAAAATGACGGAATCAGGCACCTTTATATCCACCGGGGCAAAGTTCCAGATGCCCTTTATTCCCGCCGCCACCAGGCGGTCTGCCACCTCCTGGGCAGCCTCCTTGGGTACCGTGATGATACCAATGGAGATGTTATTTTGGGCCACAAAGTCATTGAGTTCGCTAATATCCTTGATCCCTATACCGTTTACACTCAAGCCCACCAGGTCAGGATCTATGTCGAACAAGGACCAGAGGCAAAAACCCCGGAGGCAAAAATTGGAGTAGTTGGCCAAGGCCCGCCCCAGATTACCAGCTCCAACTATAACCATGTTGTACTGGTATTCCAAACCTATGATCTTGCCGATTTCCTTGTAAAGCTCCTCCACCCTGTAGCCATAACCCTGCTGGCCAAATTCGCCGAAGTGGTTTAGATCCTGCCGCAATTGAGATGCTGATATATCCATCATCTGAGCCAGCTTCTGGGATGAAATCCGCTCCAGCTTTTTTTCCACCAGTTCACCCAGGTAACGGTAGTACTTGGGTAGCCTTTTTATGACAACCATGGGCACATGATCATATGACGGCCGTTTATCCCTCTTCAAGGCCC
The DNA here is from genome assembly GCA_012518435.1 of Bacillota bacterium. Classification (GTDB taxonomy): domain Bacteria; phylum Bacillota; class DTU030; order DTU030; family DTU030; genus JAAYTH01. The sequence continues at coordinate 3,748 of JAAYSG010000032.1, read as the reverse complement.
TTCGCCTCCCTATTATATTTTCCGATATTGAAGAAAACCACCCCTGTGGTGCAAAACAAGGCTGGCCCCCACTAGATAAATCCTCAGCTTAAATTCTTGGTGCTGGGAAGTAAAACTGCGCGAAAATTGATATATATTTATCAATGATTAATTATAATAATAGCATACTAGGCATCCGGTGTAAAGGTGGAAATTACGGCCGGCCGCATAAAGTCCAGTGTTGGGTTTCCCGGCGGATAGTGGGTGCCTGGCCCATCCTTCCTTTATCCCCCCGCCCCTAGTCAAGGGGGAGGCTCCGGGGCCTTGCCGGGGAAGGGACCCTCCCCCCTTTTAAGAGTGGGTCGGGGGGCTACCCTCCTCTGATTCCCTAGACCGATAGGGCCCAAAGGTAAAGGGAGGCTACGGAGCCATAGGGGGAATACCTTTGCCGGTAGTAGTCAAAGGTTTTCCGGGGAAGTTCCTCTAAATCGTATAACCGCATCATCCCCCGGCGGATGGCTAAATCCCGGTAGCTCACTATATCGGGACGGCAGAGGGAGTTGATGAGGAGCATTTCTGCAGTCCACACCCCCACCCCCCGCAGGGATGTGAGGACCTTTATTACCTCTTGGTCTTGCATATCCCGGAGCCGGGCAAAATCTACCTGGCCGGAAAGGGCGGCTGCGGCGATCCCTTTAATATAGCCCGCTTTCCTCTGGGACATGCCACAGCCTTGGATCTCCTCAAGACTTTTGCTGGCTATGTTTTGGGGGGTAATTTCCCCCACCAGATTTAGGAGCCGCCCGCGCACCGTGGCGGCGGCCTTGTTGGATATCTGCTGATTGACAATACTGCCCACCAGGGATGTAAAGGGATCCGGAGTAATGGGCCTTTTTATGGGGCCAATTTCGTCTATGGCAGCCCCCAGCCTTGCGTCCCTTTTTTTGAGGTAATCCACTTCCTTAGAACCGTAAACAAAGTACTTCAATTTATCACCCTCTCCCTCAGTCACCAATGAATTCCCGCAGAATGGAGTTGCGGGGAATATATTCCCGCTCGGCCAAGGGGTGGAAATAACCTAGGAACCTCCTTAACATTTTGGCCCGCAGATGGGCCGGGCTTAAGGGGGGTATTGTGGCCAACAGGGCCTCAGCCTCTTCCTTCATGGCCGCCAACTCATAGACCAGGGCCGAATTGAACATGACGTCCGCTTCTTCTTGATAGGGAAAGATGTTGCATTCTTCGCCGTGGCGAACCGAGGCCCAGCGCAAAATTGTATCCTCCGGGCTGGCAGAACGGTATTTGTAGTCACGGATAATACGCCGCAGTAACCTGGTGTCGGTGGTGGGAATGCGGTTATGGCGGTCGATACTGAGCTGGGTCAGGGCACTGATATAAATGCAAAAGCGTTTTTCCTCGGGAACATCCGGGGCCAGCGCGGGGTTAAGCCCATGTATACCCTCCACCAGAATGGGCTGGCCCGGCTCCACCTGCAGCCGTCGCCCTACCCAGATGCGGCGGTCGCGGTTAAAATCATAGACAGGCACCTCCACCTCCATCCCTTGGATTAACTCTACCAAGTGGTGGTTGAAGAGTTCCAAATCCAGGGCTTCAAGGCTTTCAAAGTCATATTCACCCTCTTCATTTAGGGGGGTATCCTCCCGGTTGACAAAATAATCATCCAGGGAAATTGTTACCGGCCGCAAGCCATTGACCCTGAGCTGGATATAGAGGCGTTGGGTAAAGGTTGTCTTACCCGAGGAGGAGGGCCCGGCGATGAAAACCACCCGCACATCATCGTGCCTTTCGGTAACCTCATCGGCAATTTGGGCAATCTTTTTTTCGTGTAGGGCCTCGGCAATCTGGATCAATTCCGGGCCCTGCCCCGCCGCCATGTGCCTGTTGAGGGAGGCCACATCCCCAATCCGCAAAATATCCCCCCAGCCTTCGGCCTCGCTGAAGATACGGGCCAGTTTGGGTTGATCCTTGTAGGGCGGTACTTTTTCCGGTTCATAACAGTTGGGGAAGAGGAGGATGAGGCCGGGGAGGTAATAGTGGAGGGCAAATTTATCCAGGTAGCCTGTGCTGGGTACCATGTAACCAAAGAAGTAGTCGTAGAGGCCCTCCAGCTCATACATGTTGATGTAGTCCTTCTCCCGGTACTTTAAGAGCTCAACCTTATCCTCCTGCCCCTGCCTCCTGAGGATCTCCCTGGCCTTGGGGAGGGGGACCCGGCTTTTGACAAAGGGAAAATCGGCCTTGACCATCTCCCTCATATGCCTCTTTAGGGCCGGGATATCCCGACTCAAAAGGGGCCGGGGTCCATGGAATTCAATATAAAGGCCATTTCCCAGGGAATGTTGGATACGGATCTTCCCCCCGGGGAAAAGGTCCTGGGCGGCTCGTATCAATAAAAAAGAAAGGCTGCGGACATAGATGCGCTGGCCATCATCACTGGATAAATCCAGGAATTCTATGTGGGCATCGTCTTGGAGGGTAAAGGTGAGTTCCTTTAGTTTACCATTTACCACGGCGGCAACTATTTTTGCCTTGTGCTGGGGCTGGTATCGATCCTTTAAATCCTCCAGGGAAGTCCCCACGGGAACATGCATTTTTTGGCCAGCAATTGTAATCGCAATACTAATTCTTCCTGACATTTGTTTCTCCTTCCCATTCTATACTGCCGGATTTGAGATAAAATTCTGCCGGAGAAAAGGGTAATAGGCCAATATTGCCGAAGTATTTATTGGTCTTTACCTAAAATATCATAGTTGGGTGGGAAAGCCAAATATTTATGGAGGTGAAAGCAAAGATGTCCTATAGTATACCCCTTGCCAGTCCAGCCAGCAAAAGCAAGCTGCGGACACCCAGCAATTTTTCCCCCTTTTCCGGTATGTGTTCCGTCTGTCATGGTGACTGTGTGGGCAGCTGTGAAATCGGCAATTCGGCCCTGCGGGGTTCTGAGGCCGTGTATCCGGTGGTGGATGACAAAACCCAGACTGCTTCTGAAAAGGATTACCCGGTGGATCTCTCCCATTTTAATATTAGCGGCTCTACCTTTGGGGCCCAAGGGATTGAGGCCGATAGTGACCGGGCCATCTTCCCCCGGGCCCAGCTAAATGTGGAGGTGGGCCGGGGTGAGGAAAAGATTAGGCTCAAGGCCCCCCTTTTATTGGCGGCGGTGGCCAAACTCAACTGGCGGGATTACTTTGCCGGGGCGGCCTTGGCCGGCCTCATTGGCGTTATCGGGGAAGACGCCTGTGCCAAGGATGCAAAATTACAGGTCAAGAATGGGCGCATCCTCAAATCACCCCTGATAGACAGTATGGTTGGAGCCTTTCGAGATTATTACCAGGGTTATGGGGCCATCTTTCTCCAGGCCAATGTGGACGATGAAAAACTGGGAGTTTTGGAGTACGGTATTGCAGAGCTGGGTCTGGAGGCTGTGGAGCTAAAGATGGGGCAGGGGGCCAAGGGTGTCCAGGGAGTGGGTTCCATTTCCACCCTAGAGGAGGCCCTGGCCACCAGTAAATTGGGCTATGTGGTCTACCCCAACCCCCAGGAGGCCCAGGTGCAGGAAAACTACCGTAAGGGCTATATTAGCCAATTTTTCAAGGTGGGCCGCCTTCCCATGTGGGATGAGGAGGTTCTGCACCGGCGCATCAAGGAACTTCGTTCCCGGGGGGCCAAGTTTATTTCCCTCAAGGTGGGGCCCTACAGACCGGCGGATTTAGCCCGCCTGGCCAAGTTTGCCTGCCTCAGTGAGGTT